>NZ_JASGBW010000021.1:0-89583 GCF_030053215.1 Stenotrophomonas sp. PFBMAA-4
GTACGGCCACCTTCGCGGATTGCGAAGCGCAGGCCGGCGTCCATGGCGACCGGGTTGATCAGGGTGACAACCATCTTGATGTTGTCGCCCGGCATCACCATCTCGACGCCTTCCGGCAGCTCAACCGCACCGGTGATGTCGGTGGTACGGAAGTAGAACTGCGGACGGTAGCCCTTGAAGAACGGGGTGTGACGGCCGCCTTCGTCCTTCGACAGCACGTAGACTTCGGCGTCGAACTTGGTGTGCGGCTTGATCGAACCCGGCTTGGCCAGGACCTGGCCACGCTCGACGTCGTCACGCTTGGTGCCGCGCAGCAGCAGACCGGCGTTGTCGCCTGCCTGGCCCTGGTCCAGCAGCTTGCGGAACATTTCGACGCCGGTCACGGTGGTCTTCTGAACCGGACGGATGCCGACGATTTCGATTTCTTCGCCGACCTTGATCACGCCGCGCTCGATACGACCGGTCACCACGGTGCCGCGGCCCGAGATCGAGAACACGTCTTCCACCGGCATCAGGAACGGCTTGTCGACGTCACGCTCCGGGGTCGGGATCCAGCTGTCGAGAGCATCGACCAGCTTGATCACGGCCGGCACGCCGATGTCGCTCTGGTCGCCTTCCAGCGCCAGGCGGGCCGAACCCGAGATGATCGGGGTGTCGTCGCCCGGGAAGTCGTACTTGCTCAGCAGCTCGCGGACTTCCATTTCGACCAGTTCCAGCAGCTCGGCATCGTCAACCATGTCGGCCTTGTTCAGGAACACGACGATGTACGGCACGCCGACCTGACGCGACAGCAGGATGTGCTCGCGGGTCTGCGGCATCGGGCCGTCAGCGGCCGAGCACACCAGGATCGCGCCGTCCATCTGGGCGGCACCGGTGATCATGTTCTTGACGTAGTCAGCGTGGCCCGGGCAATCGACGTGGGCGTAGTGACGGGTGGTGGATTCGTATTCGACGTGCGCGGTCGAGATCGTGATACCACGAGCCTTCTCTTCCGGAGCGGCGTCGATCGCCGAGTAATCCTTGAACTCGCCGCCGAAGCGCTCGGCGCCGATCTTGGTCAGCGCGGCGGTCAGCGTGGTCTTACCATGATCGACGTGACCGATGGTGCCGACGTTGACGTGCGGCTTGGTGCGCTCGAACTTACCCTTTGCCATTGTTGTATCCCTTGATTGTCGTAAGTGTTTTCAGGAGAGGCTGAGCGAGGCTCAGCCCTTCTTCATGACGGCTTCGGCGATGTTGTTCGGCGCCGGCTCGTAATGGTCGAATTCCATGGTGAAGGTGGCGCGGCCCTGGGTCTGCGAACGCAGCGCAGTGGCGTAACCGAACATTTCACCCAGCGGGATCATCGCGTTGATGATCGAAGCGGAGCCGTCACCGGTGGTGTCGGAACCCTGCAGCACGCCGCGACGACGGCTCACGTCGCCCATCACGTCACCCTGGTAATCCTCCGGGGTCACGATCTCGACCTTCATGATCGGCTCCAGCAGCACCGGCTTGGCCTTGGCGAAGCCCTGCTTGAAGGCCATCGACGATGCCAGCTTGAACGCCATTTCCGAGGAGTCGACGTCGTGGTACGAACCGAAGACCAGCTTGACCTTCACGTCCACCACCGGGAAGCCAGCCAGCGGACCGCTGGTGATGGTTTCGCGCAGGCCCTTTTCGATCGAAGGAATGAATTCCTTCGGAATCACGCCGCCGGTGATGTCATTGACGAACAGGAAGTCGTCCTTGATCAGCGGAGCGATCTTCGCATCGGCGCGGTCTTCAGCGGTGATCGGCGACAGCTCGATCACGACGTGACCGTACTGACCCTTACCACCGGACTGCTTGGCGTGCTTGTAGTCCGACTTGACGTCGGCCAGGGTGATGGTTTCGCGGTAGGCAACCTGCGGCGCGCCGACGTTGGCTTCAACGTTGAACTCGCGCTTCAGGCGGTCGACGATGATGTCCAGGTGCAGCTCGCCCATGCCCGAGATGATGGTCTGGCCGGATTCTTCGTCGGTCTTGACGCGGAACGACGGATCTTCCTGCGCCAGACGGCCCAGGGCCAGACCCATCTTTTCCTGGTCCGACTTGGTCTTCGGCTCGACAGCCATCGAGATCACCGGTTCCGGGAACGTCATGCGCTCCAGGATGATCGGCTGGTCGATCGAGCACAGGGTGTCACCGGTGGTGGTGTCCTTCAGGCCCACGGCAGCGGCGATGTCACCGGCCAGAACTTCCTTGATTTCTTCGCGGTTGTTCGAATGCATCTGCAGGATGCGGCCGATGCGCTCCTTCTTGCCCTTCACCGAGTTCAGGACGGTGTCGCCACCGTTCAGGGTGCCCGAGTAGACACGGAAGAAGGTCAGCGCGCCGACGAACGGGTCGGTGATGATCTTGAAGGCCAGCGACGAGAACGGAGCCTTGTCGTCGGACTTGCGGGTCATGGCGACGTTTTCGTCATCCACGTCGGTACCGGTCACGTCCGGCACGTCGACCGGCGACGGCAGCAGCTGGATCACGCCGTCGAGCATGGCCTGCACGCCCTTGTTCTTGAACGCCGAACCGCAGTACATCGGGACGATTTCGGTAGCCAGGGTACGGGTACGCAGCGCGTTGATGATTTCGGCCTCGGCCAGCTCTTCGCCGCCCAGGTACTTTTCCATCAGCTCTTCGCTGGCTTCTGCCGCGGTTTCGATCATGTAGGTACGGGCTTCTTCAGCCTTTTCCTGCAGGTCGGCCGGGATTTCGCCGTACTCGAACTTCATGCCCTGCGAGGCTTCATCCCAATGGATGGCCTTCATCTTCAGCAGGTCGACGACGCCCTTGAAGCCGTCTTCGGCACCGATCGGCAGCTGCATCGGCACGGCGACAGCGCCGAGCTTGGCCTTCAGCTGGTCACGGACCTTGTAGAAGTTGGCGCCGGTGCGGTCCATCTTGTTGACGAACGCAATGCGCGGCACCTTGTAACGGTTGGCCTGGCGCCACACGGTTTCCGACTGCGGCTGCACGCCACCGACGGCACACAGCACGAACACCGCGCCATCGAGCACGCGCAGCGAACGCTCGACTTCGATGGTGAAGTCGACGTGCCCGGGGGTGTCGATGATGTTGAAGCGGTGCTCCGGCAGGGACTTGTCCATGCCCTTCCAGAACGCGGTGGTGGCAGCGGACTGGATCGTGATGCCACGCTCCTGCTCCTGCTCCATCCAGTCCATGGTGGCGGCGCCGTCGTGCACTTCACCGATCTTGTGGCTCTTGCCGGTGTAGAACAGGATGCGCTCGGACGTGGTGGTCTTGCCGGCATCGATGTGAGCCATGATGCCGAAGTTACGGTAACGCTCGATGGGAGTGGAACGGGCCACGGGGAGCCTCTCAGATTTCTTGGATTTCGGATGGCCGAACGCCGCCTTGCGGCGGCCTTCGGATTGGCGCAGCCCTTCCGGGGCCGCGAGGCAGCACCGATGTGGTGCTGCCCTGCCTGTTTTACAAGGCCGTCAAACTCACCAGCGGTAGTGGGCGAAGGCCTTGTTGGCTTCGGCCATGCGGTGGGTTTCTTCGCGCTTCTTGATGGCGCCGCCACGGTTTTCCGAGGCGTCGATCAGTTCAGCAGCCAGCTTCTTCGGCATGGTGTTCTCACCACGCTTGCGCGCGGAGTCGATCAGCCAGCGCATGGCCAGAGCCATCTTGCGCGATGCACGCACTTCGACCGGCACCTGGTAGGTGGCACCACCGACACGGCGCGACTTGACTTCGACCGACGGAGCGACGTTGTCCAGAGCCTTCTGCACCAGCTCGATCGAGTTGGCGTTCTTCTCGGCGATGACGTCCATGGCACCGTACACGATCTTCTCAGCGACGGACTTCTTGCCGCTCAGCATGACCATGTTGATGAAACGGGCGATGGTTTCGCTTCCGTGCTTCGGATCCGGCAGGACGGAACGCTGCGGAGTATTACCCTTACGCGACATAGTGGTCTCTCCTTATGCCTTCGGACGCTTGGCGCCGTACTTGGAACGGGCCTGGCGACGCTTGGCAACGCCGGCGGCGTCGAGCGAGCCACGAACGGTGTGGTAACGCACACCCGGCAGATCCTTGACGCGACCGCCACGGATCAGGACCACGGAGTGCTCCTGCAGGTTGTGGCCTTCGCCGCCGATGTAGGAAATGACTTCTTCCTGGTTGGTCAGGCGGACCTTGGCAACCTTGCGGAGAGCCGAGTTCGGCTTCTTCGGGGTGGTGGTGTAAACGCGCGTGCAGACGCCACGGCGCTGCGGGCACTTGTCGAGCGCCGGCGAGGCACTCTTGTACGTAGTAGCTTGCCGCGGCTTGCGGACCAGCTGGTTGATCGTCGCCATCAGTAGGTTCTTCTGATTGGTGGCCGGAAATCCGGCCAGAGATGCGGAAATGTTAAAGCAGGCCAAAATTCTGGCCTGCTGAGACAGACGATTGTAGCAACCTGTCAGGAAAGCAGTCAAACGCCTCCTGTCAAGCCCGTTCCTGATCCTGGAACGTTACTGGGGAGCCTCCGTGCACCCCGTTCAGGTTGGCCGGGAGGATCGCGGACGATCCCCCCTGCCCTTTCCCAATGGCCGACCGGTGCAGTCGAGCAAGCTCGACTCTACCGGCCGGACCTGATACCTCATTCTTCGCCGGACGCCTGTTCAGCTTCGGCTTCAACGGCCGGAGCTTCGACGGCCGCCGGGGTGCCGGTCAGGGCCTGCATCTCCGAGTCGGTGAGACCCGAAGCGCCGCGGCGGCGGCTGCTGTGGTACGACAGACCGGTACCGGCCGGGATCAGACGGCCGACGATGACGTTTTCCTTCAGGCCGCGCAGGTTGTCCTTGGTGCCGCGGACGGCAGCTTCGGTCAGCACGCGGGTGGTTTCCTGGAACGAAGCGGCCGAGATGAACGATTCGGTCGCCAGCGATGCCTTGGTGATACCCAGCAGGACCGGATCGAAGTGCGCCGGCAGCTCGTTGCGGGTCGACAGGCGCGCATTCTCCTCGATTACGCGCTGGCGCTCCACCTGTTCGCCGTTCAGGAACTTGCTGCTGCCCTGGTCGGTGATCTCGACCTTGCGCAGCATCTGGCGGGTGATGACCTCGATGTGCTTGTCGTTGATCTTCACGCCCTGCAGGCGGTACACGTCCTGGATTTCCTTCACCAGGTAGGCAGCCAGCGGTTCGACACCCAGCAGGCGCAGGATGTCCTGCGGGCTCGGCTCGCCGTCCACGATGGTTTCACCCTTGGTGACATGCTCGCCTTCGAACACGATGACCTGGCGGTACTTCGGGATCAGCTCTTCGTGTTCCGAACCATCGGTGTCCTTGATGATCAGGCGCTGCTTGCCCTTGGTGTCCTTGCCGAAGCTGATGATGCCCGAACGCTCGGCCAGCACCGCCGGATCCTTCGGCTTGCGGGCTTCGAACAGATCGGCCACGCGCGGCAGACCACCGGTGATGTCGCGGGTCTTCGACGCTTCCTGCGGGATCTTGGCGACCACGTCGCCCACGCCCACTGCGGCGCCGTCCTGCAGGTTGACGATCGAACGCGGCGGCAGCAGGTACTGCGCCGGCAGATCGGTGCCCGGGATGGACAGGTCGTTGCCCTTGGCGTCGACGATGCGCACGATCGGGCGCAGGTCCTTGGCCTGGGCACCACGACGCTTCGGATCGGTGATTTCACGCGAGGCCAGGCCGGTCAGCTCATCGGTCTTCTCGATGACGGTGATGCCGTCGACGAAGTCGATGAAGCGGATGAAGCCGGCAACTTCCGACACGATCGGGTGGTTATGCGGATCCCAGTTGGCCACGGTCTGGCCAGCCTTGATCGCATCACCGTCCTTCGAGGTGATGGTCGCACCGTACGGCAGCTTGTAACGCTCACGCTCGCGGCCGTGGGCATCGAGCACCGAGATTTCGCCCGAACGCGACACTGCCACCAGCGAGCCGTTGGCGTGCTCGACCGACTTGAGGTTGCTGAACTTGACCGAGCCGGTGGTCTTGACGGTGATGTTGTCGACCGCAGCAGCTCGCGACGCCGCACCACCGATGTGGAACGTACGCATGGTCAGCTGGGTACCCGGCTCACCGATGGACTGGGCAGCGATGACGCCGACCGCTTCACCGATGTTGACCAGGTGGCCACGGGCCAGATCGCGGCCGTAGCAGCGACCGCAGACACCGAAGGCCGATTCGCACGAGATCGTCGAACGCACCTTGATGCTCTGTACGCCGGCGTCTTCCAGCTTGGCGACCCAGGCTTCGTCCAGCAGGGTGTTGCGGGTGACGATCGGATCTTCGTCGTTGCCCGGCAGGAACACGTCCTCGGCAACCACGCGACCCAGCACGCGATCCTTCAGCGGCTCGACCACGTCGCCGCCTTCCACGATCGGGGTCATGATCAGGCCTTCGGTGGTACCGCAATCCACCTCGGTGATGACCACGTCCTGCGCGACGTCGACCAGACGACGGGTCAGGTAACCCGAGTTCGCGGTCTTCAGTGCGGTATCGGCCAGACCCTTACGGGCACCGTGGGTGGAGTTGAAGTACTCCTGCACGTTCAGGCCTTCGCGGAAGTTCGCCTTGATGGGCGTCTCGATGATCGAGCCGTCCGGACGCGCCATCAGGCCGCGCATACCGGCCAGCTGACGGATCTGGGCCTGCGAACCACGCGCACCGGAGTCGGCCATGATGTACAGCGAGTTCATCGACTTCTGGTCGATGGTCTCGCCCTTGGCATTGACGACCTTCTCGGTACCGATGGTGTCCATCATCGCCTTGGCGATGCGCTCATTGGTGCGCGACCAGATGTCGACCACCTTGTTGTAGCGCTCGCCGGCGGTGACCAGGCCCGACTGGTACTGCTCCTGGATTTCCAGCACTTCGGCTTCGGCCTCGGTGAGGATGCCCTTCTTCTCGTCCGGGATCAGCATGTCGTCGATGCCGATGGAGACGCCGGCGCGGGTCGCGTAAGCGAAGCCGGTGTACATCAGCTTGTCGGCGAACACGACCGTGTCCTTCAGGCCCAGCTGGCGGTAGCTGGAGTTGATCAGGCGGCTGATGTTCTTCTTGGTCAGCTCGGTGTTGGCCAGCGCGAACGGCAGGCCTTCCGGCAGGATTTCAGCCAGCAGGGCGCGACCGATCGTGGTGTCCACGATCGAGGTCTTGTTCTGCTTGTTGCCTTCTTCGTCGGTAACCACTTCGGTGATGCGGACCTTGACGCGTGCGTGCAGTTCCACCACGCGGTTGTCGTAGGCGCGCTTCACTTCGGCGATGTTGGCGAAGGCCATGCCCTCGCCCTTCTTGTTTTCCAGCGAGCGGGTCATGTAGTACAGACCCAGCACGACGTCCTGCGACGGCACGATGATCGGCTCGCCGTTGGCCGGCGACAGGATGTTGTTGGTCGACATCATCAGCGCACGCGCTTCCAGCTGGGCTTCCAGCGAGAGCGGCACGTGGACGGCCATCTGGTCACCGTCGAAGTCGGCGTTGAACGCGGTGCAGACCAGCGGGTGCAGCTGGATGGCCTTGCCTTCGATCAGCACCGGCTCGAACGCCTGGATGCCCAGGCGGTGCAGGGTCGGCGCACGGTTCAGCATGACCGGATGTTCGCGGATGACCTCTTCCAGGATGTCCCAGACTTCGGCTTCTTCGCGCTCGACCAGCTTCTTGGCGGCCTTGATGGTGGTGGCCAGGCCACGACGCTGCAGCTTGGCGAAGACGAACGGCTTGAACAGCTCGAGCGCCATCTTCTTCGGCAGGCCGCACTGGTGCAGGCGCAGGTACGGGCCGACCACGATGACCGAACGGCCCGAGTAGTCGACGCGCTTGCCCAGCAGGTTCTGGCGGAAGCGGCCCTGCTTGCCCTTGATCATGTCGGCCAGCGACTTCAGCGGGCGCTTGTTGGTGCCGGTGATGGCACGGCCGCGACGGCCGTTGTCCAGCAGCGCATCGACCGATTCCTGCAGCATGCGCTTTTCATTGCGCACGATGATGTCCGGCGCGCTCAGTTCGAGCAGGCGGCGCAGGCGGTTGTTGCGGTTGATGACGCGGCGGTACAGGTCGTTCAGGTCGGAGGTCGCGAAGCGGCCACCGTCCAGCGGGACCAGCGGACGCAGGTCCGGCGGCAGCACCGGCAGCACGGTCATGACCATCCATTCCGGACGGTTGCCCGATTCCAGGAAGGCTTCGATCAGCTTGATGCGCTTGGTGAGGCGCTTGAGCTTGGTTTCCGAACCGGTTGCGGCGATTTCCTCGCGCAGGCGGGTCATTTCCGACTGCAGGTCGATCGTGCGCAGCAGTTCGTACACGGCCTCGGCGCCCATGGCGGCGTCGAAGTCGTCACCGTGTTCCTGGCGGGCGGTCAGGTACTGTTCTTCGGTCAGCAGCTGGCGGCGCTCCAGGGCGGTCAGGCCCGGCTCGGTCACCACGTAGGCTTCGAAGTACAGCACGCGCTCGATGTCACGCAGGGTCATGTCCAGCATCAGGCCGATGCGCGACGGCAGCGACTTGAGGAACCAGATGTGCGCGACCGGCGAGGCCAGGTCGATGTGGCCCATGCGCTCGCGGCGCACCTTGGCCAGGGTCACTTCGGTGCCGCACTTTTCGCAGACCACGCCGCGGTGCTTCATGCGCTTGTACTTGCCGCACAGGCACTCGTAGTCCTTGACCGGCCCGAAGATGGCGGCGCAGAACAGGCCGTCACGCTCCGGCTTGAAGGTACGGTAGTTGATGGTTTCCGGCTTCTTCACTTCGCCGAAGGACCACGAACGGATCAGGTCCGGCGAGGCCAGCGCGATCTTGATCGCGTCGAAGTCCAGCGTCTGGCGCTGCTGGTTGAAGAGGTTGAGCAGGTCTTTCATGGTGTTCTCCAGAAGGAGGAATGCTGTGTCGATGGGCTTTCAGTTGACTGCCAGCGGCGCGGCGGCGGACCGCCGCGCCGGCATGGATCAGTTGTCTTCCAGTTCCATGTTGATGGCCAGCGAGCGGATTTCCTTCACGAGGACGTTGAAGGATTCCGGCATGCCCGCGACCATCTCGTGCTCACCGTCGACGATGTTCTTGTACATCTGGTTGCGGCCCTGCACGTCATCGGACTTCACCGTCAGCATTTCCTGCAGGGTGTAGGCCGCGCCGTAGGCTTCCAGCGCCCAGACTTCCATTTCACCGAAGCGCTGGCCACCGAACTGCGCCTTGCCGCCCAGCGGCTGCTGGGTGACGAGCGAGTACGGACCGGTCGAACGGGCGTGCATCTTGTCGTCGACCAGGTGGTTCAGCTTCAGGTAGTGCATGTAACCCACGGTGGTGTGGCGATCGAACGCTTCACCGGTGCGGCCGTCATACAGCTGGGTCTGGCCACTGCTCGGCAGGTCGGCCAGTTCCAGCATGCGCTTGATTTCCGCTTCGGTGGCGCCGTCGAACACCGGGGTGGCCATCGGCACGCCGTCGGTGAGGTTACGGGCCAGACGCAGCAGTTCCTCGTCGCTGAACTGCGACAGGTCGACACGGTTGGCCACGTTGGTGTCGTCGTGGTTGTAGATGTCGTCCAGGAACTTGCGCAGGTCGGCAACCGCAGCCTGGGCTTCCATCATCGCCTGGATCTTGCGACCCAGGCCCTTGGCTGCCCAGCCCAGGTGCACTTCCAGGATCTGGCCGATGTTCATGCGCGACGGCACGCCCAGCGGGTTCAGCACGATGTCCACGGTTTCACCCGAGGCCATGTACGGCATGTCCTCGACCGGCACCACGTTGGAGACCACACCCTTGTTGCCGTGGCGGCCTGCCATCTTGTCGCCCGGCTGGATGCGGCGCTTCACGGCCAGGAAGACCTTGACCATCTTCAGCACGCCCGGGGCGAGGTCGTCGCCGGCGGTGATCTTGCCGCGCTTGTCGGCGAAGCGACGCTCGAATTCCTTCTCGTGCGCCTGGATCTGCTTCTGTGCGCGCTCGATGGCTTCCGAAGCGTCCTCGTCCTTCATGCGCAGGGCGAACCAGTCAGCCTTCTTCAGGCCGTCCAGGTAGGCGTCGGAGATGACGTCGCCCTTCTTCAGGCCGGCACCACCGTTGACCACCTTGCCCACGATCTGCGAACGCAGACGCATGTAGATGGCGGCTTCGAGGATGCGGAACTGGTCGTCGAAGTCCTTCTTGACGCGCTTGATTTCAGACTCTTCGATCTGGCGGGCGCGCTTGTCCTTCTCGATGCCGTCGCGGGTGAAGACCTGCACGTCGATGACGGTGCCGTCCATGCCCGGCGGAACGCGCAGCGAGCTGTCCTTAACGTCCGAAGCCTTCTCGCCGAAGATCGCGCGCAGCAGCTTCTCTTCCGGGGTCAGCTGGCTTTCGCCCTTCGGGGTGACCTTGCCGACCATGATGTCGCCGGCACGAACTTCCGCACCGATGTACACCACGCCGCTTTCGTCCAGGCGGTTCAGCGCCTGCTCGGAAACGTTCGGGATGTCGGCGGAGATTTCCTCCGGCCCCAGCTTGGTGTCACGCGCGACGCAGGTCAGCTCTTCGATGTGGATCGTGGTGTAGCGATCCTCTTCCACCACGCGCTCGGAGAGCAGGATGGAGTCTTCGAAGTTGTAGCCGTTCCACGGCATGAACGCGATCAGCATGTTCTGGCCCAGGGCCAGTTCGCCGATGTCGGTGGACGGACCGTCGGCCAGCACGTCGCCGCGGGCGATGATGTCACCCACCTGGACCAGCGGACGCTGGTTGATGCAGGTGTTCTGGTTCGAGCGGGTGTACTTGACCAGGTTGTAGATGTCGACGCCGGCGTCGGTGGCACCGACGATTTCTTCCTCGACCACCTTGACCACGATGCGAGCGGCGTCGATCTGCACGATCTCGCCACCACGACGGGCGTTGACGGTCACACCGGAGTCACGCGCCACGGCGCGCTCGATGCCGGTACCGACCAGCGGCTTCTGCGCACGCAGGGTCGGCACGGCCTGACGCTGCATGTTCGCGCCCATCAGTGCGCGGTTTGCGTCATCGTGCTCCAGGAACGGAACCAGCGCGGCCGCGATCGACACGGTCTGCATCGGCGAGACGTCCATGAAGTGGACTTCCGCCGGCGGCTTCAGCAGCGATTCGCCCTGGAAACGGCAGGGAACGAACTGCTCGGTCAGCACGCTGTCGGCATTGGTCAGGGCGTTGGCCTGCGCAATGACGTACTCGTTTTCTTCGATGGCCGACAGGAATTCGACTTCGTCGTACACCTTGCCGTCCACGACCTTGCGGTACGGGGTCTCGAGGAAACCGTACTTGTTGGTGCGGGCGTACACGGCCAGCGAGTTGATCAGGCCGATGTTCGGGCCTTCCGGCGTTTCGATGGTGCAGACGCGGCCGTAATGGGTCGGGTGCACGTCGCGCACTTCGAAGCCGGCGCGCTCACGGGTCAGGCCGCCCGGGCCGAGGGCCGAGACGCGACGCTTGTGGGTCACTTCCGACAGCGGGTTGTTCTGATCCATGAACTGCGACAGCTGCGAGGAGCCGAAGAACTCCTTGATGGCAGCGGCGACCGGCTTGGCGTTGATCAGCTCCTGCGGGGTCAGGCCTTCCGACTCGGCCATCGACAGGCGTTCCTTGACCGCGCGCTCGACGCGGACCAGGCCGACGCGGAACACGTTCTCGGCCATTTCGCCGACCGAACGCACGCGACGGTTGCCCAGGTGATCGATGTCATCGACCACGCCGCGACCATTGCGGATCTCGGTCAGGACCTTGATCACGTCCAGGATGTCGGAGCTGTCGCCGTGGGCGCCGACCAGGCGCTTGGACTCTTCGTCGTTGCGCTCACCAAAGTACTTGCTGTCGTACAGCACGGCTTCGCCGGTGGTTTCCTTGCGGCCCACGCGACGGTTGAACTTCATGCGGCCGACCGCGGACAGGTCGTAGCGCTCGAAGGTGAAGAACAGGTTGTGGAACAGGTTCTGCGCGGCATCCTTGGTCGGCGGCTCGCCCGGACGCATCATGCGGTAGATTTCGACCAGGGCTTCCAGCTGGGTCTTGGTCGGATCGATGCGCAGGGTGTTGGACAGGTACGGGCCACGATCCAGGTCGTTCACCCACAGGGTGCCCACCGCATCGACGCCGGCCTTGCGGAAGTTCTGCAGCTGCTCGTCGCTGATCTCGTCGTTGGCCTGGGCCAGCAGTTCGCCGGTCGAGGCATCGACCACGTCGTGCGACAGGATGCGGCCGACGATGTAGTCGTCCGGCACGGCCAGGGCGGCGATGCCCGAGGCTTCCAGCTGCTTGATGTGGCGCGCGGTGATGCGCTTGCCGGCTTCCACGATGACCTTGTCGCCGTCGGCGAGGTCGAAGCCCAGGGTTTCGCCACGCAGGCGCTCCGGCACCAGCTCCAGCTGGACGCCTTCATCCGGGTTGATGTGGAAGGTGTTGATCTCGAAGAACTCGGCCAGCATCTCTTCGTTGCTGTAGCCAAGCGCGCGCAGCAGGATCGACACCGGCAGCTTGCGGCGACGGTCGATACGGGTGAACAGCGCGTCCTTCGGGTCGAACTCGAAGTCCAGCCAGGAACCGCGGTAAGGAATGATGCGGGCGCTGTACAGCAGCTTGCCCGAGCTGTGGGTCTTGCCACGGTCGTGGTCGAAGAACACGCCCGGCGAACGGTGCAGCTGCGAGACGATGACGCGCTCGGTGCCGTTGACGATGAAGGTGCCGTTCTCGGTCATCAGCGGGATTTCGCCCAGATAGACCTCCTGCTCCTTCACGTACTTGATGGCCTTGGTCGACGACTCGCGGTCGTAGATGACCAGGCGCACGGTCACGCGCAGCGGCGCACCGTAGCTCATGCCACGCTGACGGCACTCACGCTCGTCGAAGACCGGCTCGCCGAGCTTGTAGCCGACGTATTCCAGGGCGGCATTGCCGCTGTAGCTGGCGATCGGGAAGACCGACTTCAGCGCAGCGTGCAGGCCGTAATCGGCGCGCTTGGCCGGATCGATGTTTTCCTGCAGGAAATCACGGTAGGAATCCACCTGGATGGCCAGCAGGAACGGCACTTCGAGGATCGAGCGCTGCTTGCCGAAATCCTTGCGGATACGCTTTTTTTCGGTGAACGAATAGGACGTCATGAGGTCTTCCACCTTGTTGTGCGGGCCGTGCGCCCACGACCCGAAGGGAACTTGAAATTGTCAGTTGGAAGTCGCTGGTATTGCCGGCACCAGCACGCCTTCTCCCGCTACTTCCAACTGCCAACTCGTCTGCATCTACTGCCCTGCCGCCGCGCGAGGCGCTGGCTGGCGAGGTTGTGACCGCAGCCCGTGTTGGGCTTTTTCTGCTTTTGAACCGGTAGAGTCGACTGTTAGTCGACTTCCTTCACAGCAGTCGACTAACAGTCGACTCTACAACACCGCAACAACGACCAAAGGCCGGGGGCTTACGCCCCCAGCCTTGGCTGCATCGCCGTGAATCGATGACGATGCAAGGGAAGTGCTTACTTGACTTCGACAGTCGCGCCAGCAGCTTCCAGGTCCTTCTTCATCTTCTCGGCTTCGTCCTTCGAAGCGTTGTCCTTCAGGACGCCGCCGGCTTCGGCCAGGTCCTTCGCTTCCTTCAGGCCCAGGCCGGTGATGGCGCGGACGGCCTTGATGACTTCGACCTTCTTGTCGCCAGCGGTCTTCAGGGTGACGACGAATTCGGTCTGCTCTTCAACGACGGCAGCCGGGCCAGCCACAGCGGCGGCGACCGGAGCAGCGGCGGAGACGCCGAACTTCTCTTCGATGGCCTTGACCAGCTCCATCACTTCCATCAGGGACTTCTCGGCGATGGCGTCGACGATCTGTTCGTTGGTAAGGGACATGATAATTACCTTTGGATGATTTTCTGGGATGAGGTTCCGCAAGGAACCACTAAATAGTCGAAACTCAGGCGGTCTCGGCGGCCGGTTCAGCAGCTTCAGCGGCTTCGCCACCGTTCTGCTTGTCACCGATAGCCTTGATGGCGCGGGCGAACATCGTGACCGGTTCGGCCAGGACGCGTGCCAGCATTGCCAGGGCCTGGTCGCGGGTCGGCAGCGATGCCAGAACCTCGACGTGGCTCGCCGGGAACACTTCACCACCGATGGCGACGACCTTAGCCTTCAGCTTGTCGTTGCCCTTGGCGGCTTCCTTGATCAGGCGACCGGCTGCGCCGGGCTCCTCGAGCGAGAACGCGTACAGCAGCGGACCAACCATCTGGTCCTGTGCGACTGCGAACTCGGTGCCTTCAACGGCACGCGAAGCCAGGGTGTTCTTGACAACCTTCAAGAAAACACCGGTTTCACGAGCCTGCTTGCGCATCGCGGTCATCTGGGCGACCGTGGTGCCAGCGTATTCGGCTGCGATCAAGGAGTGGGCCTTGGCGGCGACGTCTGCCAGCTCGGCGACTACTTCTTGCTTCTGGGACAGATTGAGAGCCATTGCACTCCTCCAATTGAACTCCGCTTACGGCTCCTGCCGTGTGCGGTCCTGTGCGGCATCCGTCCTGGACGCCGGGAACATCGGAATGATGTTCCGGGGGTGGGCCGTTCCAGACCTGGAGTGCAATCGGGGAAGATCCCAGACGTGCGTGAACCAGAAAAACTCCAGAAGGGCACCATCTACGCAGGTTGATTCCGAAGAATCGATTAAGCGGTCATTGCTGCTCCGGCGGCGACTCCCTGCCATATCGAGCTTCCGTGCCCGTCGCCGGTATTGCCACGACCGCGCCTGCGGTCTTTGACGGCTACCACCAGCGATGTACGGCTGGCGATGCCTTCAAATGTCACGGTCACGGTGCCCGAGGGTACCGTGACCGCTTGAAACAATTACTTCAGGGTCAGCGACGACTGGTCGACGGTGACGCCCGGGCCCATCGTCGAGCTGACCGAAACCTTCTGCAGGTAGGTGCCCTTCGAGGTGGCCGGCTTGGCCTTGATCAGGTCCACCAGCAGCGCGGTCAGGTTCGACTTCAGCGCGTCTTCGGCGAAGTCGGCCTTGCCGATGGTGCAGTGGATGATACCGGCCTTGTCGGTGCGGTAACGGACCTGGCCCGACTTGGCGTTCTTCACGGCTTCACCCGGGTTCGGGGAAACGGTGCCGACCTTCGGGTTCGGCATCAGGCCGCGCGGGCCCAGCACGGTGCCCAGCTTACCGACGACGCGCATCGCGTCCGGGGTCGCGATGACGACGTCGTAGTTCAGATCGCCGGCCTGCATCTTCTCGGCCAGGTCGTCCATACCGACGGCTTCGGCGCCAGCGGCCAGGGCTTCGTCAGCCTTGGCACCGGCCGGAGCGAAGACAGCGACGCGGACCGACTTGCCGGTACCCGCCGGCAGCACGGTGGAGCCACGGACCTGCTGGTCGGACTTCTTCGCATCAACGCCCAGGCGCACAGCAACGTCGATCGACTCGACGAACTTGGCCTTGGTGGCGGTCTTCAGGATGTTGATCGCGTCTTCGAAGGCGTACGACTTGCCCGGGACAACGGCGGCCTTGATGGCCTTTTCGCGCTTGTTCTGTGCCATCTGATTAACCCTCCACCACGAGGCCCATGGAACGGGCAGAGCCAGCGATGGTACGCACGGCGGCGTCCAGATCGGCGGCAGTCAGATCCGGTTCCTTCGCCTTGGCGATCTCTTCCAGCTGCTTACGGGTGACCTTGCCGACCTTCTCGGTGTTCGGGCGCTTGGAGCCCGACGAGATGCCAGCGGCCTTCTTCAGCAGGGTGGTGGCCGGGGTGCTCTTGGTGATGAAGGTGAACGTACGGTCCGAGTAGGCCGTGATGATCACCGGAACCGGCAGACCCGGCTCGAGCTTCTGCGTGGCAGCGTTGAACGCCTTGCAGAATTCCATGATGTTCAGGCCGCGCTGACCCAGCGCAGGACCGACCGGCGGCGAGGGGTTGGCCTGACCGGCCTTCACCTGCAGCTTGATGTAACCGACAACTTTCTTTGCCATGAGTATGCTCTCCGGGTGCTAGCGCCTTGCGACAACAGGCTCCCCATCGGACCGGGAATCACGCGTCCCGGCATCGCGTTTTGAAATCATGCTGAAGGCCACCTTGCGGCGGCCTCATCCTGCTGGCTTCCCAGCGGGGAGCCGCGCACTATAACAGGTTTTTTCTTCACATGCCTGAAGCGGCACGTAAACGAATGAAACCGGGCTGTGCCCGGTTCCTGGTTCCGTAGAGTCGAGCTTGCTCGACTGATCTGCAAAGTCGAGCAAGCTCGACTCTACCGACAGGTCAGACGGCCTTTTCGACCTGGCCGAACTCGAGCTCGACCGGGGTGGCACGACCGAAGATCAGCACCGAGACGCGCAGACGGCTCTTCTCGTAGTTGACTTCTTCGACGACGCCATTGAAATCGTTGAACGGGCCGTCGGTGACGCGGACCATCTGGCCCGGCTCGAACAGCACCTTCGGACGCGGCTTCTCGACACCTTCCTGAACGCGGTTCAGGATGGCCTCGGCCTCGGAATCGGCGATCGGCAGCGGGCGATCGGCGGTGCCGCCGATGAAGCCCATGACGCGCGGGGTTTCCTTGACCAGGTGCCAGCTTTCGTTGTCGATGCGCGGGATGCCGGCCTCTTCGTGGGTCTCGATCTGGACCAGCACGTAACCCGGGAAGAACTTGCGCTCCGAACGGCGCTTCTGGCCAGCGCGCATCTCGACCACTTCTTCGGTCGGGACCAGGACATCGCCGAAGCGCTCTTCCATGCCGTCACGGGCGATGCGATCACGCAGGGCCTGCGCAACCGACTTCTCGAAGCCCGAATAGGCGTGAACGACGTACCAACGCTTCATGCAAATCTCCTTAGCGGGTCAGGAACAGCTGGACCAGCCGCTGAATGACGTAATCGAATCCACCCAGCAGCAGGCTGAGGATGATCACCACAACCATCACGACCCAGGTCATGCGGGTGGCTTCCTGGCGCGTCGGCCAGACCACCTTGCGCAGCTCGAAGCGCGACTCGGAGAGGAATTCGCGGGTATCACGACCCTTGCCGGTCAGCAGGAACACGCCGATACCACCGGCCAGACCCACGACAACGGCCAACGCACGCAGCTGACCCGTCCACGCGCCCAGCTGGGCAGCGCGACCGGAGTCAGCGGAGAACCAGAACCAGACGAACAGACCAGCCAGCACCAGCAGGGTGGCGAGGGCGTACTTGACGATATCCCCACCCTGGGTGGAGGTGTCCTTGGAGTGTTCGATCTTGCTATTCATCAGGCTATGTCTGCTTTAGCGGCCGAACCGCTGGATAAGGTGGGCAGATGGCACGCCAGGAGGGACTCGAACCCCCAACCTGCGGTTTTGGAGACCGCTGCTCTGCCAATTGAGCTACTGGCGTACAGATTGAAACTTGCCTTCCCTTAGACGGCGAAGGCGGACCGAGGTTCCCGGCCCGCCACTCGCGCGACCGGCAGCGCTATGCAACCGCCGGCTTTGCAGGCTTACTCGATGATGGTGGAGACCACACCGGCGCCGACAGTACGGCCACCTTCGCGGATTGCGAAGCGCAGGCCGGCGTCCATGGCGACCGGGTTGATCAGGGTGACAACCATCTTGATGTTGTCGCCCGGCATCACCATCTCGACACCTTCCGGCAGCTCAACCGCACCGGTGATGTCGGTGGTACGGAAGTAGAACTGCGGACGGTAGCCCTTGAAGAACGGGGTGTGACGGCCGCCTTCGTCCTTCGACAGCACGTAGACTTCGGCGTCGAACTTGGTGTGCGGCTTGATCGAACCCGGCTTGGCCAGGACCTGGCCACGCTCGACGTCGTCACGCTTGGTGCCGCGCAGCAGCAGACCGGCGTTGTCGCCTGCCTGGCCCTGGTCCAGCAGCTTGCGGAACATTTCGACGCCGGTCACGGTGGTCTTCTGAACCGGACGGATGCCGACGATTTCGATTTCTTCGCCGACCTTGATCACGCCGCGCTCGATACGACCGGTCACCACGGTGCCGCGGCCCGAGATCGAGAACACGTCTTCCACCGGCATCAGGAACGGCTTGTCGACGTCACGCTCCGGGGTCGGGATCCAGCTGTCGAGAGCATCGACCAGCTTGATCACGGCCGGCACGCCGATGTCGCTCTGGTCGCCTTCCAGCGCCAGGCGGGCCGAACCCGAGATGATCGGGGTGTCGTCGCCCGGGAAGTCGTACTTGCTCAGCAGCTCGCGGACTTCCATTTCGACCAGTTCCAGCAGCTCGGCATCGTCAACCATGTCGGCCTTGTTCAGGAACACGACGATGTACGGCACGCCGACCTGACGCGACAGCAGGATGTGCTCGCGGGTCTGCGGCATCGGGCCGTCAGCGGCCGAGCACACCAGGATCGCGCCGTCCATCTGGGCGGCACCGGTGATCATGTTCTTGACGTAGTCAGCGTGGCCCGGGCAATCGACGTGGGCGTAGTGACGGGTGGTGGATTCGTATTCGACGTGCGCGGTCGAGATCGTGATACCACGAGCCTTCTCTTCCGGAGCGGCGTCAATGGCCGAGTAGTCCTTGAACTCGCCGCCGAAACGCTCGGCACCGATCTTGGTCAGTGCGGCGGTCAGCGTGGTCTTGCCGTGGTCGACGTGACCGATGGTGCCGACGTTGACGTGCGGCTTGGTGCGCTCGAACTTACCCTTGGCCATGGCTGCTTATCTCGAATTCGTCTGGTGTGGTGCTTAAGATGGTGCTCACAAAAGGAATCGAACCTTCGACCTCTTCCTTACCAAGGAAGTGCTCTACCGACTGAGCTATGTGAGCGAGTTTTGCATTATGGCATGAACTCGATAATATTCAAAGTTCATTCAATGGAGCGGGAGACGGGAATCGAACCCGCACCATCAGCTTGGAAGGCTGAGGTTCTACCATTGAACTACTCCCGCACCGGGAATGTGCCACAACGTGAATCTGGTGGAGGGAGGTGGATTCGAACCACCGAAGGCGTAAGCCAGCAGATTTACAGTCTGCCCCCGTTGGCCGCTTGGGTATCCCTCCTTACCACCCCATGCCGTTGCCGCCGAAGCGTTGCGGTGTGTGGTGGTGAGCCGCTTATTCTGCTGATGGGACGGGGGGCTGTCAACGCTTTTTTCCATTTTTTTCACACGTTGTCGCAAACCCATTGATACGCAACGTTATTGCCCTGGCAGCACCAGGGTCTCGTTGGCGAAAATTGCGACATGAGGCACTCCGTCGGCGCCGATCCAGCCCCGATACATGCCCTGCGTGTTGAACGGCGTGGCTGCTTTTCCGTCTGCGGAAAGCACGATCGCCCCACCGTCGCCCCCCATCTTCGGGATGGTGTCGTTGATGACGCCCTTGCCAGCCTGCTCCGGCGTCTGCCCCTGGTAGCGCATGCGCGCGCAGATCTCGTGCGCGGCCGCAGTGCGGATGTAGTACTCGCCCCAACCGGTGCCCGACACCGCGCAACGCGCATCGGCCCAGGTGCCGGCACCGATGATCGGCGAATCACCCACGCGCCCGTAGCGCTTGTTGGTCATGCCGCCGGTGGACGTGCCGGCCGCAAGATGGCCCTGCGCATCCAGTGCGACCGCACCGACGGTACCGAAGTGCTTTGCCGTCTCCAGATCGGCATGGGCCTGGCCGCTGGCCTCTTCCTTCAGTGCGCGCTGCAGCTGCTGCCAGCGCTTGTCGGTGCGGAAGTACGAGGGATCGACCAGGCTGACACCCTGCTCCACCGCGAATGCCTCGGCGCCCTGCCCGACCATCATCACGTGCGGCGATTTCTGCATGACCCGCTGCGCCAGCTGGATCGGGTTGCGTACGCGCTGCACGCCGGCCACCGCGCCGGCCGCCTGGGTGGCGCCATCCATCAGCGCGGCATCCAGTTCGTTGCGGCCGTCATGGGTGAATACCGCACCCTTGCCGGCATTGAAGGTCGGATCGTCCTCGAGCACGGTGATCGCCGCAGTGACCGCCGCCAGCGCCGGACGACCCGCCGCCAGTTCCGCATGCCCCTTCAGCAGCGCCGCCTTCAACGCCGCGCGCGCAGCCTTCTCCTCGGCCGGCGACAGATCCTTGCGCTCGACCCCCGCCCCGCCATGGATGACCAGCAGCGGTGAAGTAGACGGCGCTCCCTGCGCGAGCAGGGGCAGGGACAGCAGGGCGGACAGCGCCAGGCGCAGTTTCATCGGGTACGTCTCCAGGAAGGTTCAGGAAATGGGCACTGCTGGTAGTGCCGGCCGCTGGCCGGCAGCGCCTTGCCAATGGTGCATGCAGGGGAGGTGCCGGCCAGCGGCCGGCACTACCGGCGGATGACTTCGATCTGGCCGTCGGTGATGTCGGCCATGGCCTGGTAGTCGACGTCGGCCTGGAAGTCATCCAGGCGCAGGCGGCCACCACTGGCGACCACGGTTACCGGCACCGCGTGGAACTGCAGCGGCTCGCCCTCCACCAGGCGGTCGGCGTCGCGGCCGGGACTGACCACCCAGACCTTGCCTTCGCCATCGGCGCTGTAGACCTGGGCCTGGCCGTCGGGCTCCACGCACAGGGCCGTGTCCTCGTCCACACCGATGCCGACCATGTCCGGATCACCACTCTCGCGGGCGGCGCGGGCAACGAACACGATCAGGCGGCCGAGGCGGTCGCGCTTGTCGAAGTGGGTGTCGGTGACCACGCGCTGCAGGTAGGGCATGTGCAGGAAGCCGCTGTCGAGGGTCACCGCGCTGCCCATCGGGTCGGCCAGCGCGCCGGCCGAGGTGATGCTGCCGCCGTCCAGCGCGCCATAGGCATAGCCGCCGAGGATCGCCAGGCCGGCACTGGTGCCGGCAATCGGCTTGCCGGCCCGCACGTGCGCATTGAGGGCACGATTGAGCGCCGTGCCCTTCCAGAAGCGGATGTAGCGCGACTGGTCGCCGCCGGCGATGAAGATGGCATCGGCGGCGGCCACCACGCGCAGCACCGCCGGATCGTCGGCACCGCGGCGGTTGTCGAACACCAGGGTCTGCACGGCGGTGGTACCGCCGATGTCGCGGTACAGGCGCTCCTGCAGTTCGTCGCGGCCCGATGCGCGCAGGATCAGCACGCGGCCGTTGCCGGCCTGGCGCAGCCACCACTGGAAGGCTTCGGGTACCCACTCACCGCCCCCCATCAGCATCATCGCCGGCGCGCGCGGGCCGGGCCGGGGTGCATCCAGGTCGCCAATCTCGTAATAATCGAAGCCGGGGGACTGCAGGTCGCGGGGGTCCTGCGCTGATGCCAGCGGGGCCATCAGGGCCAGCACCATCCCCAGCAAGAGGCTTGAGCAGATGCGGCGGACAAGGGCGCTCATGGTTGATCTCCCTGAACAGAATCGGCTTGCAATCGTTTTCACTCTTTGCCAGATGAAAGACCTGTAGTCAAGAGCGTAAAAAAGGCGTTAAATGCGCGCGCCCATTCCGGATTGTGAATGGGGGACAGGGCCCCTCCTCTGCGGGCCGGCTTCATTCCCGAGATATTTCTCATGCGTAGACAGGCGATGGCGTGGTCGATCCAGCTGGCGTTGATGGGTGTTGCTGCCTCGGCAGCGGCCCAGAGCCCCGGCTCCTCTTCGGTGCAGCAACTTGATGCAGTCCAGGTAACCGGTTCGCGCATCCCGCGCGCGCAGGTGGAAGGCCCGGCACCGATCACGGTGATCAATGCCGAGGAGATCCGCTCCAGCGGCTTCACCACGGTGCCTGACGTGCTGCGTGCGATGACCCAGAACGGCGGCGAGACCCAGAGCCAGCAGTCCTCCAGCGGCGCCGACTTCTCGCCGGGCGCACAGCAGGTCGACCTGCGCGGGCTGGGCCCGAACCACACCCTGGTGCTGGTCAACGGCCGCCGCATCGCCGATTTCCCGATGCCCTTCCAGGGCCGCAGCAACTTCACCGACGTGTCCAACATCCCGCTGGGCATGATCGACCGCATCGAAGTGCTGACCGGCAGCGCGTCGGCCATCTACGGCTCGGATGCGATCGCTGGCGTGGTCAACTTCATCCTGAAGAAGAAGGCCGACGGCACCACGGTCGACGTGCGCATGGGCACCACCAGCGAAGGCGGCGGCGAGTCGTTCGACATGAGCCTGTCCAGCGGCTTCAGCAAGGGCAACTTCAATGCGGTCTACAGCGTGGAGCTGCAGTCGCAGACGCCGCTGTGGGCCTATGAGCGCGACATCCAGGATTCGACCCAGGACGGGCCGACCGAAGGCTCGCGCATCGCGCGCCGCGCCTACCTGCGTACCGACTACAACGATGACTACCTGGACCCGGGCGCGGCCACCTGCGAAGCGCTGGCCGGGCAGAACCAGGGCAGCACCTACCATGCCTTCCGCCCGCGCTATGGCTACTACTGCGGCAGTGATGCGTCGATCGGCTACGGCACCATCCTCAGCAAGCGCCGCGGTGCCAACGGCTACGCCTCGCTGAGCTATGACTTCGACAACGGCCAGCAGTGGTTTGCCGACGTGCAGATGGGCTACCACACGCTGGCGCTGATGCGCGACGTCACCTCGTGGGGACGCATGGCGGCCGATGGCGACGAGTCGGGCTACTTCAACAACGAGGCCACCGACGAGATCGAATTCTGGCAGCGCCAGTTCTCGCCCGAGGAAATGGGTGGCCTGCGCAACGCCATGGTGCGCAGCACGCAGAAGACCTTCAGCGTGACCACCGGCTTCAAGGGCAACCTGGCGGGCAACTGGGACTACGAAGCGGCGCTGAGCCATTCGCAGTACCAGTCGCGGATCAGCTGGCCGCAGATCATTGCCGCCAAGGCCAACGACCTGTTCCTGGGCCCGCAGCTGGGCGAGGACGATGATGGCTTCCCGATCTACAACGCCGCCCCCTCGCGCCTGTACCGGCCGCTGACCCGCGCCGAATACGAGTCGATCGCCGCGCGCACGACCTACACGCCGAAATCGCGCACCGAGACGGCCGCCCTCACCCTGACCAACGGCTCGCTGTTCGCGCTGCCTGGCGGCGACGCCGGTTTCGCCGCGACGGTGGAAGTGGGCCAGCAGGCCTATGCACTGAATCCCGACCCGCTGGCGACCGAGTACTACTACTACAGCTGGAAGGATTCGGACGGCAAGGGTTCGCGCAACCGCTGGGCGACCGCCGCCGAGCTGCGCCTGCCGCTGCACGACACGCTGAGCCTGAGCGTGGCTGGCCGCTACGACCAGTACCGCTACTCGGGCCACACCATCGGCAAGGCGACCTGGAGCGGCGGCCTGGAATGGCGCCCCGTGGACAGCCTGCTGGTGCGCGGTTCCTACGGCACCGCCTTCCGCGCGCCGGACCTGCACTACGTGTTCGCCGGCCCGGGCAACGACGAGACCACGGCAGAAGATCTGTACAGCTGCCGTGCCGACGACGCCGATGACTGCTCCGACTACGAGCGCAACGTGATCCGCAGCCGCAGCGGCAACCGCGAACTCGACCCGGAGACCAGCACCTCGTGGAGCGCAGGCTTCGTCTGGTCGCCGGCTGCCGGCCTGGACCTGTCGGTGGACTGGTTCGACATCGACATGCGCAAGCAGGTGCAGGACATGGACGTGCGCACGATCCTGGCCAGCGAAGCGAACTGCCGCCTGGGCGACGCCGACATCACCTCGCCCACCTGCGTGGACGCGCTGGCGCGGGTGACCCGCACTGCCGACGGCCGCCTGTACGGCGTGTACGTGAACCCGATCAACGTGGCACGCGAGTCGACCTCGGGCATCGACGTGGGCCTGCGCTACCGCCTGCAGACCGGCGCCGGCGACTTCATCTTCAACGGCACCCATACCTGGGTGAAGAAGCATGATTTCCAGCGCTACCCGGGTGACCCCATCGAAGACCAGTTCGCGGTGAACAGCGGCTTCGACATCCCGCGCACCAAGACCAGCGTCAGCGTGACCTGGGAGAAGGACGCGTGGTCGGCGACCGTGTACGGCTCGCGCCTGGGCAAGCTGCCGAACTCGGACAGCTACGACCAGGTGTTCGACGAGGACAGCGGCGACAGCCCGTACATCAAGGCGACCTACCGCTACAACGCCTCGGTGCAGTACCGCTTCGACGACCACTCGCGCCTGTCGCTGTCGGTGGTCAACGTGTTCAACAAGATGCCGCCGAAGGACGCCACGTATACGGCCTACCCGTACTACGACGTGTCCTGGTTCGACAGCGTGGGCCGCACGATCAACCTGCAGTACACCCACAAGTTCGGCGGCAGCGCGCTGTAAGCGCGGTTTCGCAGGAAGTGGACGACGAGGCCCGCCATTGGCGGGCCTCGTTGTTTATGCACACCGCACGTGGAAAGCGATGGGAACTTGGTGTGGACAAGTGGCCGCGAGCATTGCACCACAGGCGTTTCCAGGCGTGGTGATTTTTTGTCCACGTCCCCGGTTGTTTTCCACACGGCACGTGGAAAGCGATGGGAACTTGATGTGGACAAGTGGGTGCGAGCGTTATGCCGCAGGCGTTTCCCAGCGTGGTGAAATTTTGTCCACGCCGCGCGGGCCAGCTTCTGTAGAGCCGAGCCCATGCTCGGCTCCTGCTGCCATCAGCCGAGCATGGGCTCGGCTCTACAGTGGCAGGCTGGGTTTTCCACACCCCGCGTGGAAAGCGGTGGGGGTTTGGTGTGGACAAGTGCGTGCGAGCCTTGCACCGCAGGCGTTCCGAAGCGTGGTCATTTTTTGTCCAGCGCAGAAACCGATGCCGGAAACGCGAACGCCCCGCTCGAGGCGGGGCGTCCGGGGTCGATCCGTTGGCGCTGGATCAGACGTTGAAGCGGAAGTGCAGCACGTCGCCTTCCTGCACGCGGTATTCCTTGCCTTCCAGGCGCAGGCGACCGGCTTCCTTGGCACCTGCTTCGCCCTTGTACTTGATGAAGTCGTCATACGCGATGGTTTCGGCGCGGATGAAGCCCTTCTCGAAGTCGGTGTGGATGACCGCGGCGGCCTGCGGGGCGGTGGCGCCCTTGCGCACGGTCCACGCACGGACTTCCTTCACGCCAGCGGTGAAGTAGGTCTGCAGGCCCAGCAGGCTGTAGGCCGCGTTGATCACGCGGTTCAGGCCCGGCTCGCTCAGGCCCAGGTCGGCCAGGAAGGTGTCGCGGTCTTCGTCGTCGAGCTGGGACAGCTCTTCTTCGATCGCGGCCGACACCGGCACCACCTGCGCGCCTTCGGCGGCGGCGTGGGCGCGCACGGCGTCCAGGTGCGGGTTGTTCTCGAAGCCGTCTTCCAGCACGTTGGCGATGTACATCACCGGCTTCAGGGTCAGCAGGAACAGGTCACGGACCAGCGCCTTCTCTTCCTCGTCCAGGCCAACCGAACGACCGGACTTGCCGTCGGCCAGGGCCGCCTGCAGCTTGGCCAGCACCGGCTTGCGCGCGGCCGCTTCCTTGTCGCCACCCTTGGCGGCGCGCTCGGCGCGGTTCAGGGCCTTCTCGACGCTGTCCAGGTCGGCCAGGGCCAGCTCGGTATCGATGGTTTCGATGTCCGAGATCGGGTCGACCTTGTTGTTGACGTGGATGACGTCGGCGTTCTCGAAGCACCGCACCACGTGGGTGATCGCATCGACTTCGCGGATGTGCGCCAGGAACTTGTTGCCCAGGCCTTCGCCGCTGGCCGCACCGGCCACCAGGCCGGCGATGTCGACGAACTCCACCGCGGTCGGGATGACCTTCTGCGGGTTGATGATCGCCGCCAGCTCACCCAGGCGCGGGTCCGGCACCGGCACGATGCCGACGTTCGGTTCGATGGTGCAGAACGGGAAGTTCGCCGCGGCGATGCCCGCCTTGGTCAGCGCGTTGAACAGGGTCGACTTGCCGACGTTGGGCAGGCCGACGATGCCGCATTTGATACCCATGGTGACAGCTCTCTGGGGTGAAAGTGATTGGGGAAACAGCGGCGTGGCCGCCGTTTTTCCAATCATTCTCCGTACCGACCATCGGTCGGTACCTACCGGCCTGGCCGACCATCGGTCGGTACCTACCGGCCTGGCCGACCAACGGTCGGTACCTACCGGTTATTTCGGGGTGTGCAGCCGCTTCATTGCTTCGTTGAAATCGCCCTGTACTGCCAGCGGCAGCACGTCGATGGCATCGTCGATGGCGCGTGCGATGAGCACGTCATCGTCCTTGGAGGGACGACCGAGCACCCAGCCCACCACGCGGTCCTTGTGGCCGGGATGGCCGATGCCTACGCGCAGGCGATGGAACTTGCCGTGGCCGAGCAGGCGCATGGTGTCACGCAAGCCGTTCTGGCCGCCGTGGCCGCCGTCGAACTTCAGCCGTACCGCACCGGGCGGCAGGTCCAGTTCATCGTGGGCCAGCAGGGTTTCTTCCGGCTCGATCTTCCAGAACCGCTGTGCGGCGGTGACCGACTTGCCGCTGAGGTTCATGAAGGTGGCGGGCTTCAGCAGCCAGACCGTCTGCCCGGCGATCTCGACCTTGGCGGTCTCGCCGAACAGCTTGCTGTCCACGTTCCAGCGTGCACCGGCTTTTTCAGCCAGGGCCTCAACGAAATGAAACCCGGCATTGTGCCGGGTCCGGGCGTGTTCCGATCCGGGATTGCCCAGACCGACGATCAGTCGCAGTCCTGCCATGGTTCCTTCCAGAACGGTGCCTGCCCGGAGGCAGGCACCGCCACTGTATTACTCGGCAGCCGGTGCTTCAGCGTCGGCAGCGTCTTCCTTGCCGTGCTTGGCGGTGACGATGGCGTCGTCGTGGTCCTTGCCCAGCGCCAGGGCCGGGATTTCCACGCCCTTCGGCAGCTTGATGTTGGACAGGTACACCACGTCGCCAGCGTTCAGGCCGCCCAGGTCGACTTCGATCGACTCCGGCAGGTCCTTCGGCAGGCAGCTGATGGTGACTTCCTTCAGTTCGTGGGTGACCACGACGTCGGCAGCCTTGCCAGCCGGCGAGGTGTCTTCGTTGATGAAGTGCAGCGGGACCGAAGCGGTCAGGGCTTCGTTCTCGTTCACGCGCTGGAAGTCCAGGTGCATGATCAGCTGCTTGTACGGGTGGCGCTGCATGTCACGCAGCAGGACCTTCTGCACCTGGCCGTCCAGGTTCAGGTCCAGGATCGAGGCATAGAACCACTCGTTCTGCTGGGCCAGCCAGATTTCGTTGTGGTCCAGGCTGATGGCGACCGGCTCGGCGTTGCCGCCGTACACGATGGCCGGGATCACACCAGCGTGACGCAGGCGGCGGCTCGCACCCTTACGCTGCAGTTCACGCTTGGTGACCTTGATTTCATGGGTCTTCGACATTTTCGACTACTCAGGTTGTTGCCGCGCCTTGCGGCGTGGCGGTTGAAGATGCTTCCGCGACCAGAAGCATCCGGGGTATGCCCCCACCGTTGCCGGCGGGGGCGAAAAACTCAATCGACGTACAGCGAGCTGACCGACTCGCCGAAGGCGATGCGGCGCATCGTTTCGGCCAGCATTTCCGCCACGCTCAGCTGGCGGATCTTGCTGCACACCCGCGCCGCGTCCTTCAGCGGGATGGTGTCGGTCACCACCAGCTCGTCGAGCTGGGAATTGGTGATGTTGTCCACTGCCGGGCCCGACAGCACCGCGTGGGTGCAGTAGGCGGCGACCTTGAGCGCACCGCGCGCCTTGAGGGCAGCGGCAGCGGCGCACAGGGTGCCGGCGGTATCGACAATGTCATCGACCATGACGCAGGTCTTGCCTTCGACGTCACCGATGATGTTCATCACGGTGGAGACGTTGGCGCGCGGGCGGCGCTTGTCGATGATCGCCAGGTCGGCGTCATCCAGGCGCTTGGCCACCGCACGGGCGCGGACCACGCCACCCACGTCCGGCGAGACGACGATCAGGTTCTCGGTGCCGTAGGCGCGCCAGATGTCGGCCAGCAGCAGCGGGGACGCATACACGTTGTCCACCGGGATATCGAAGAAGCCCTGGATCTGGTCGGCGTGCAGGTCGACGGTCAGCACGCGATCAGCGCCAGCGGTGCTGAACATCTTGGCCGCCAGCTTGGCGGTGATCGGCACGCGCGAGGAACGCATGCGGCGATCCTGTCGCGAGTAGCCGAAGTACGGCACCACGGCGGTCACGCTGGCCACCGATGCGCGCTTGAGCGCGTCGATCAGCACCAGCAGTTCCATCAGGTTCTCCGCGCTCGGCGCCGAGGTCGGCTGGATCACGAAGACGTCCTGCTTGCGGACGTTCTCTTCGATCTCGACCTGCACTTCACCGTCGGAGAAGTGCGAGACCAGCGCCTTGCCCGGACGGACTCCCAGTTCCTTGCAGATGTTCTGCGCCAGACGTTTGTTGGCGTTGCCGGAAAAGACCAGCAGGTTCGGGGACTCTTGCATCATGATTGTCTCGGGCGGGGACGAGTGGCGGGGATCCGGTAGCGGCAAGGACCGCTGCGGCCCCTGCTGCTTACAACACCGCGACTGTTTCCACGTCCCGCGCAGTGATGCGCTGGATGGCGCGGACGCAGCCGCATTGGCAGGGGCGGGAGGATTCGAACCTCCGAATGCCAGGATCAAAACCTGGTGCCTTGGGCCTCTTGGCGACGCCCCTGCATTGATGAATCAGTGTTGCTCGAGTGCATCCAGCAGTGGCGAACGTGCAACGCCCGCGGCCACCCTTGCCCGCAACTCCTTCGGCAATTCCGCTCGCCCCTGCTCTGCGGCAGCCTGCGAATCGAACTCGACGAAACAACCACTTCCGGACCCGGTCAAACGCGCCTGGCCTATGCTGCTCAACGCGGCAAGCACCGCCTCTACGGCAGGCTCGCGACGGCGCAGCACCGGCTCGAACACGTTTCCGACCAGAGCGCCGGAAGCGAAGTCGCCTATTTTCGCCTTTGGGCAGTCGCGCGTCAAATCCGGGTCAGCGAACAGGGCCGGGGTCGGCACATGAACGCCCGGCTCGACGATGACGTACCAGGCCGGCGCCAGCGTGACCGGCTGCAGCCGCTCGCCCACGCCCTCGGCCCAGGCGTTGTGGCCGCGCACGAAGACCGGCACGTCGGCGCCCAGGCGCAGGCCCAGCGCCGCCAGCGCGTCCTCGTCCAGGCCGGCCTGCCAGAGCCGGTTCAGGACCACCAGTACGGTGGCAGCGTCGGACGAGCCCCCACCGAAGCCCCCACCGGCCGGAACGCGTTTTTCAACGATGATGTCAGCACCTTGGCCGACATTGGCAACGCTTTTAAGAAGCACAGCCGCACGCACAGCGAGGTCGTCGGCTTCGGCAACGCCAGCCAGGCCGTTGCCCTGCCGCCGCACCTGGCCATCGGCGCGCAGGCGCAGGCCGATCCGGTCGCCCCAGTCCAGCAGGCGGAACACGGTCTGCAGCTCGTGGTAGCCATCGGCGCGACGGCCGGTGATGTGCAGGAACAGGTTCAGCTTGGCCGGGGCCGGCCACCAGGACCAGCCATCGGCGTCAATCTGCGCGGTCATGGCGCGTCGGCGCCCCACTGGTCGACCAGCAGGCGCACCTTGGCGTCCTCGCGGCTGGCCTCGATCCGCCGCGGCAGTGCCGGGCTTCCTTCCTGCGCCGGGTACCAGTCCAGGTACTGGATCAGCCAGCCGGCCTGCTGCATGCGCCGCGGACGGCCCTCGGCATCCCGCTCCACGCTGCTTTCGCCGGACCCGCGCAGCACCAGGCCACGGGTCCAGTCGGACAGTTCATTGACCGGGATATCCCAACCGGTGGCATCGAGCAGCAGCTGGCGCGCGTCATCGCCGGCGCGGGGGCCATCGCCCAGCCCGTCCAGGCGCGCCCCGCCCTGCACCGAATCCCCCTGCAGGGTCCAGCTCTGGCGGGTGACCGGCGCACTCAGCTGGATGCGGTACTCGCTGCCCTGCTGGACCCAGTCGATGCGGCCGCTGCCCCCGTTCTTTCCTTTGCTGACCGCGACGCGGCCCTGGAAGCTGTAATCGGGCTGGGCGCGCAGGGCCTGCACGCGGGCTTCCTCGGCGCGCTCGGCGGCCGGCGACACGGTGTAGACCACGTCCGGGGCCGGCGTCTTCTGCGTGCCCACGCTGGTACAGGCGCTCACCGCCAGGGTCACGGCCACCAGCAGCAGCGGCCGGATCATGGAAACACTCATGGATTGAATTTCTCGCGGGCGCGCAGCAGCGCGCGGTTTTCAGGGTCGAGCTTGGCCGCCTCCTCGAAGAAGTGGCGGGCCTCGTCGTGCTTGCCGAGCACCCACAGCACCTCGCCCACGTGGGCGGCGATCTCCGGGTCGCGGGACAGGGTCCAGGCCCGGCGCAGCTGCACCAGGGCTTCCTCGTTGCGGCCCAGGCGATACAGCACCCAGCCGTAGCTGTCGACGATGGCCGGGTTGTCCGGCTCGGCCACCCGCGCGCGGTCGATCAGTTCCAGGGCTTCCTGGTAGCGCTTGGTGCGGTCGGCCAGGGTGTAGCCCAGGGCGTTCAGCGCCGGCACGTTCTCCGGGTCGGTCACCAGCACCTTGCGCAGGTCGGCCTCGGCGCGGGCGATGTCGTCCCGGCGTTCCCAGGCCAGTGCACGGGCGTACAGCAGGGCGTTCTCGTCCGGGTAGGCAGCCAGGCCCCGGGCCAGCGCATCCAGTTCGCCGGGCAGGTCATTGGCACGCTGGCGCAGCTCGGCTTCCAGCAGGTAGGCGTCGCGGCGCACGTCGTCATCCACGCTGGCATCGGACTGGATGGCGTGCACCTCGTCCAGCGCCAGCGACTGGCGGCCGGCCAGGCCCTGCGCATTGGCCGCGCGCAGGCGCGCCTCGCTCAGTTCGTCGCCGCCGGGAACGCTGTGGTACCAGTTGACCGCCTCGGGGTAGCGCTTGAGGTACTCGGCAATCTTGCCCAGCAGCAGGCGCTGCGCCGGATCAGGCTTGGCGGCCTGGCGCGACAGCTCGTTGTAGAGGCCCGACAGCGCCGCCGTGTCACCCTGCTTGGCCAGCAGCGAGGCACGCATGCCCCAGGTCTGCACGTTCTGCGGGCCCACGGCCAGCACCCGCTCGGCGGCGGCCGGCTGGCCCAGGCTGTCATAGGCGATGGCCACGGCGTTGCGCAGCTCAGGGTCCTGCCGGGTCTTCGGCTCAACGCCCTGCAACAGGGCCAGCGCCTGCGCGGTCTGACCGGCCTGCTGCAACTGGCTGGCGCGCAGCAGGGCCACCCGCGGCTCGTCCGGGAAGCGCTTGACCACTTCGTCGATCATGCGCCGGGCCAGCTCGGGCTTTTCCATGCGCAGGGCCAGCCGGCCGAATTCCTGCCAGGCTTCGATCTTCGGCGGAATGGCGTTGGCATCGACCAGTTCGCCCAGCACCTGCGCCGGCACGGCCGGGTCGCGGCCACCGCCGATCAAGGCGGCCAGCGCGAACTTCCAGGCCGTTTCGTCAGGGTCGGCCAGCAGCACCTGCAGTTCGGTCCGCGCGGCCTTCACGTTGCCCTGGCGCATCGCCAGTGCACCGGCGGCGCTGCGCATGGACAGCGAGCTGGGGGCGCGCTTCTCCCACAGGGCCAGGCCCTTGACGGCGCTGGCGTCATCGTTGGCCAGCATGGAGATGCGGGTGGCCCGTTCGGCCAACCCGGCATCGCCGGCGGTCTGCTCGGCCGCCTGCAGGTACCAGTGCGCGGCATCGGCCAGCTTGCCGGCCTGCAGGGCGAATTCACCGGCCATCACCGGTTCCAGGGCCAGTTCTTCGCTGGCCGGGACCCGCGCAGGGGCCTTGGCCGGCGCCGCCGCCAGCACCTGGCTGCAGGCCAGGGACAGCAGCAGAACACTGGGGATGCGAATCAATGCGGGCATCGTCGGCATCGGGGCCTTAAAATGTCGTCCAATGGCCAGCAGCTTATCGCAAGCAACTGAACAATGACCCTGTGGGTGCTCGGACTGAATCACCAGACCGCACCGGTGGAGCTGCGCGAACGCGCGGCCTTCGCCGGTGACGCGCTGCCGCGCGCGCTCGGTTCGCTGCGCGATACCCCGCAGATCGCCGAGGCGGTCCTGCTTTCCACCTGCAACCGCACCGAGCTGTACGCGGTGGCCGATTCGCCGCAGGCGCTGGACCAGTGGCTGCACAGCCAGGCCGGCGACCTGCAGGGCTACCTGTACAAGCATGCCGATGCCGATGCGGTGCGCCACCTGTTCCGGGTCGCCACCGGGCTCGATTCAATGGTGCTGGGCGAGCCGCAGATCCTGGGCCAGGTGAAGGACGCCTGGTCCACCGCGCGCGATCACGGCCTGCTCGGCCAGCGCCTGGACCGGCTGTTCCAGCAGACCTTCTCGGTGGCCAAGCGCGCACGCACCGATACCCAGGTGGGCGCCAACCCGGTGTCGGTCGCCTCTGCGGCCGTGCGCCTGGCGCAGAACGCGTTTGCCCGGCTGGATGATTCGACGGTGCTGCTGGTCGGCGCCGGCGAGACCATCGAGCTGGCTGCACGGCACCTGAGCGAAGGCAAGGTGCGCCGCCTGCTGATCGCCAACCGCACCCTGGCCCATGCGCAGGAGCTGGCCACCCGCCATGGCGGCGTGGCGCTGCCGCTGACCGAACTGGAACGCCACCTGGCCGAAGCCGACGTGGTGTTCTCGGCCACTGCCGCACGCGAGCCGGTCATCCACCGCGAGATGGTGGCCAAGGCCCTGCGCGCGCGCCGGCACAAGCCGATGCTGCTGTTCGACCTGGCCGTGCCGCGCGACATCGAGGCCGAGGTCGGCACGCTCAACGATGCGTTCCTGTACACCGTGGACGACCTTGAGCGCGCGGTGGAAGACAACCGCCGCGGCCGCCGCGAGGCTGCCGCCGAGGCCGAAGCGATCATCGACCTGCAGGTGTCGCGTTTCGTCGAAACCCTGCAGGCCAGCGCCCACCAGGCCCCGCTGCGGCAGCTGCGCGCCTTCGGCGAGGCCACCCGCGCCGAACTGCTGGAACGTGCGCGGCAGCAGCTGGCCAATGGCAAGCCGGCCGACGAAGTGCTGGAACTGCTGGCCCATGGCCTGACCAACCGCCTGCTGCACCCGCCGACCGCCGCCCTGCGCGCGGCCGCGCTCAGTGGCGATGCCGACCTGACCCGCGCCGCCGAGCGCCTGTTCCCGGCCACGCCGGGCTACCGCCACCCACCCGTGAGACCCGATGACGCCGACCCTGCGCCGTAAGCTGGAAGCGCTGGCCGAGCGCCGCGAAGAACTGGAACGCCTGCTCGCCGAACCCGACGTGGTCGCCGACAACACCCGTTTCCGCGATCTTTCGCGCGAATTCGCCCAACTTGAACCGGTCGCCACCGCACTGGCCGACGAAGCCCGCGCCAAGGCCGACCTGGCCGCCGCCGAAGGCATGCGTGCCGACCCTGACCTGCGCGAGCTGGCCGACGAGGAAATCGCCGCTGCCCAGGCCCGGCTGCAGGAACTGGAAGAGGAACTGGCCCTGCTGCTGGTGCCGCGCGACCCGCGCGACGAGGGCAACCTGTTCCTGGAAGTGCGCGCCGGCACCGGCGGCGACGAAGCCGCGATCTTCGCCGGCGACCTGTTCCGCATGTACGCCCGCTATGCCGAGCGCCAGGGCTGGAAGGTCGAAATCGAATCGGACAACCCGGGCGAACATGGCGGCTACAAGGAAGTGGTGGCACGCGTGGTCGGCCGCGGCGCGTTCTCGCGCCTGAAGTTCGAATCGGGCACGCACCGCGTGCAGCGCGTGCCGGCCACCGAATCGCAGGGCCGCATCCACACCTCGGCCGCTACCGTGGCGATCATTCCCGAGGCCGACGAGGTGGATGACATCGTCATCAATCCGGCCGACCTGCGGGTGGACACCTTCCGTTCGTCCGGCGCCGGCGGCCAGCACGTCAACAAGACCGAATCGGCCATCCGCATCACCCACGTGCCGACCGGCGTGGTGGTGGAATGCCAGACCGAGCGCAGCCAGCACGCCAACCGCGACAAGGCGATGAAGCGCCTGAAGGCGCAGCTGCTGGATGCCGAGCGCCAGCGCCAGGACGCGGCGCAGGCCGAATCGCGGCGCCTGCAGGTGGGCAGCGGCGACCGCAGCCAGCGCATCCGCACCTACAACTTCCCGCAGGGGCGGATCACCGACCACCGCGTGGAAGGCCTGACCCTGTACGACCTGCCCAACATCCTGTCCGGCGACCTCGACGCCCTGCTGCAGCGCCTGAGCCACGAGCATCAGGTGGATGCGCTGGCGCAGCTGTCGGCGGGCTGAGCCGATGTCGGCCTGGCAGCAACGGCAGCAACTGCAGCAGGCGCTGGCACGCCAGCCCGGTGACTTCATCGCCTGGGTGATGCTGGCCGACCTGGAACTGGAAGCCGGCGACATCGGCGCCGGCGAACGCGCCGCGCGCCGCGCCCTGCAGCTGCGGCCGAACCATCCCGAGGCACTGGCCCGGCTGGGCCGGGTGGCCTGGATGGCCGGTGCCCACGCCGACGCGGCGACGCTGCTCGGCCAGGCCTCCGCGCTGGCACCGGAGCATCCGGGCATCGCCCTGTGGCTGGGCCATGCACTGGAAGATGCCGACGACGCCGAGGGCGCAGCGGCCGCCTACCGCCGCGCACACGCGCTGCTGCCGGGCGAGCCGTACATCGCCGCGCAGCGCCTCGCCTGGCAGCGCCGCCTGTGTGACTGGCAGGACGTGGACGCGCTGGCCGCACAGGTACGCGCCGCGGTTGCCAGCGGCCAGGGCGTGGTCGAGCCCTTCGCTTTCCTCAGCGAGGATGCCAGCGCCGCCGAGCAGCTGGCCTGCGCGCGTGCGCGTGCCGCAGCGGTGGCCGCCGCCGTGCGCCCGCTGCCGGCCGTGCCCGTGCGTGCACGGGGGCCGCTGCGCATCGGCTTCCTCTCCAATGGGTTCGGCGCGCACCCCACCGGCCTGCTGACCGTGGCACTGCTGGAACACCTGCAGGCGGACCCGGCGCTGCAGCTGCACCTGTTCGCGCTGAACCGCAATGACGGCAGCCGCATCCGCCAGCGCCTGCAGTCCGCGGTGCGGCTGCACGAGGTGGCCGGCCAGCGCCATGCCGAGACCGCTGCGCAGATCCGTGCGCAGGGCATCGACGTACTGTTCGACCTGCGTGGCTGGGGCGGTGGCGGCACGCCGGAAGTGCTGGCCATGCGCCCTGCCCCGCTGCAGTTGAACTGGCTGGCCTACCCCGGCACGTCCGGCGCGCCGTGGCTGGATGCGGTGGTCGGCGATGCGTTCGCCCTGCCGCCGGCGCTGGAACCGCACTACAGCGAGCGCGTGCTGCGCCTGCCGCGCGCGTTCCAGCCGTCGGACAACACGCGCGTGCTGCAGCCCGCGCCGACCCGGGCCGAGTGCGGCCTGCCCGAGCGGGGCGTGGTGTTCTGCTGCTTCAACAACAGCTACAAGTTGAACCCGCGCAGCGCCGGCCGTGCCTTCGCGGTGCTGCAGGCGGTGCCCGGCAGCGTGCTGTGGCTGCTGTCCGGCCCGGGCCAGGCCGATGCGCGCCTGCGTGCGGCCGCGCAGGCCGCCGGCGTGGATCCGGCACGGCTGGTGTTCATGGCGAAGCTGCCCCACCCGCAGTACCTGGCCCGCTACGCGCTGGCCGACCTGTTCCTGGACACGCATCCGTACAACGCCCACACCACCGCGTCGGATGCGCTGTGGGCCGGCTGCCCGGTACTGACCTGCCCCGGCGACACCTTCGCCGCACGCGTGGCCGGCAGCCTCAACCATCATCTCGGCCTGACGCACATGAACGTGGCCGATGATGCCGCCTTCATCGCCACCGCCAGCGCACTGGGCAACGACCCGGCCGCGCTGGCCGCACTGCGCGCCGAGCTGGCGCAGGCACGCGGGCGCAGCGGCGTGTTCGACATGGACGGCTTCGCCACCGATCTGTCCGCGTTGCTGCAGCAGCTGGCGGGCGAGCAGGGCTGGCTGGGCGCACAGTGAACGACCGCACCGCCTTCGACCAGGTACTGCCCCTGCTGCAGGCCGCTCAACGCGAAACCATCGACGGGCTGCGGCACAGCCCGGGCACGCCTGCCCTGCTGGAGCGCAAGCGGCAGCTGGATCGTGCGATGGCCTGCCTGCAGCTGTGCGCACAGCACGCGATCGACGGGCGCGCACAGGTGACGGTGCTGCCATGGGCAGGCGATGCGTTCGGCAGTTTTGGAGTGTTTGAACTGGACGAGGAAGGCCAGCCGGCCAATGGCCAGGTCATGCAGCTGGACGATGTACGGCTGGAACTGCTGCCCGGCGATCTGCTGGTACAGGGGACCGGCCGGCTGCCTGAGGAACCGGCGGAGTAAGGCCGGACGCCGGTCATCCCTCGTCGACACGCCCTGGGCGACCGCTGCGCTACGCTCGGGCTTCCTTCCAGCGTGGTGCAACGATGGGCAAGCTCAAGCGCAAGGAGTACGACGAACTGCTGCAGCCGCTGCAGCTGGAACTGACCGCGATGGCGCGCTGGGTGCAGCACAGCGGGCAACGCCTGCTGGTGCTGTTCGAGGGCCGCGATACCGCCGGCAAAGGCGGCGCGATCCAGGCGATCAGCCAACACCTCAACCCGCGCCAATGCCGGGTGGTGGCGCTGCCGAAGCCGACCGACCGTGAATCGACGCAGTGGTATTTCCAGCGCTACGCCAGCCATCTGCCGGCGGCGGGCGAGATCGTGCTGATGGACCGCAGCTGGTACAACCGCGCTGGCGTGGAACGGGTGATGGGCTACTGCAGCGAGGCCGAATACCAGCAGTTCCTGCACCAGGCGCCGGTGTTCGAGCAGTTGCTGGTGGACGACGGCATCCTGCTGTTCAAGTACTGGCTGTGCGTGGACCAGGCGCAGCAGGAAAAGCGTTTCGCCGAACGCCACAGCGATCCGCTGAAGGGTTGGAAACTGTCGCCGGTGGACCTGAAATCACGCAGCAAGTACAGCGCCTACACCGAGGCACGCGAGGCGATGCTGCGGGCGACGCATCGCGAGGCGGCGCCGTGGACGCTGGTGGATTTCAACGACCAGCGGCTGGGGCGGTTGTCGCTGGTGCGCAACCTGCTTGACCGGTTGCCGGATACGCGGGTGGATGAACCGGTGCTGGATCTGCCGAAGTTGAAAGGCAAGCTGCATGTGGAGCACTACGACGTGCTGCGGCCGATCGAGGATTTCCCGGTGCAGGATTAAGGGTGGTTCGGCAGGGCTGCGCCCTGCACCTGCCGAAGCCAAGGCAACGTCAACGTCAACGTCAAAAGCGGGCGATCCGTGGGTTGGCGGGGCGGTGGGCAACGGCTGCTGTTGGTGGGTGCCGACCGTTGGTCGGCACATCTGTCAGATATCGAATGAATTCATCCACGCATGGCGTGGCTCTACTGGCAACTGCTGCTGTTGGTGGGTGCCGACCGTTGGTCGGCACATCTGTCAGACATCGAATGAATTCATCCACGCATGGCGTGGATCTACCGTGCCGACCAACGGTCGGCACCCACCAGAGCAGAACGCCGTTCCGACAGATCGCGGAGAACTGTCGAAGGCGGGGTGGGTCCGGTTGAGGGGGTGTGAGCGGCATGGATGCCGCGACCAAGCCCCCATGGATGGGTTTACGGCGTCCCCCTCAACCGGACCCACCCCGCCAACCCACGGAATGCCAGCTTCTGCTGTTGAGGTTGCCGGCCAGCGGCCGGCACTACCGCAGGTGCAGGGCTGCAAGCCCTGCAAACAAAAAACCTACTTTGCAGCAGCGATCTGCTGTTCGATGTCAGCAGCGGTCACCGGCCCCAGGAACGTGTGCGCGACCTTGCCCTTCGGGTCGATCAGGTGGGTCAGCGGCAGGCCGCGCGGGATCGCGAAGTCGGCCGGCGGGTCGAACGGGTCGACCACCACGATCGGATAGGTCACCGGATGCTTGGCCAGAAACGCCTGCATCTCCGGCGTCTCGATGTCCTCGTAGGCCAGGCCCACCACCTCGACGTTGCTGCGCATCGCATGCAACGCCGACAGCTCCGGCATCTCCTTGCGGCACGGTGCACACCACGTCGCCCAGAAATTCACCACCACCCACTTGCCGCGGTGCGCGGCCAGGTCGTACTCGCTGCCGTCGATGGCCTTCATCTTCAACGCCGGGAACTCGGCCGTGGTGCGCTCGGCCGGGTTCTCGTCGGTACCTTCCGCAGCTGCCGGGGGCGCGGGCGCCGGTGCCTGGGCCGGCGGCGTGCTGCTGGCCGGGGTCGGTTCCTGCGCGGGCTTGCAGGCGGCCAGGGCCAGCAGCAGGGCAAGCGGCAGGGCCTTCAACAAGGGCGTGCGGATCATGGTGTGTCTCCGGAATCAGGGTAGATGTCGCTGACACGGCGCTTGAGGCGCTCGCGCAGCGGCAGGCGAAGTTCGTCCAGGGCGGCCAGCGCGGCCTGGCCCAGGCTGTCATCGCGGTACGGCAGGTGCTGCTCGGACACCGGGATGCGCAACTGGGTGCATTCGTAGAGGTCGGCCAGGCTGACCTGGTCCAGGTCGCGCGCCAGCAGCCACTCGCCACGCTCGTCGCGGCGCAGCAGGCCGATGTCCTGCAGGTTGCAGGCCAGGTCCTGCAGCAGCGAATCGGTCAGCATCGGCTCCAGCCGCAGGATCTCATCGTCGGCCAGGCCGCGGCCCTTGCCGCGCGCATGGTGGAAGCGCCCGAGCAGGCGCAGCAGGCCGTAGAACTCGAAGCCCTGCGGCAGGCGCAGCTCCACTGGCTGGTAGCGGAAGGCGGCCATCGACGAGGCCAGCGAAGCCCCCAGCAGCACCGCCACCCAGCACAGGTAGATCCACAGCAGCAGGATCGGCACGAAGGCAACCGTGCCGTAGAGCTTCTGGTAGGACTGGAAGCTGCCCAGGTAGGCACCGATGCCCCACTTGATCAGCTCAAGCAATACCGCCGCCAGCACCGCGCCGGGAATCGCATGCCGCCACTTCACCGTGTGGTGCGGTACCACGCGGAACATCAGCATGATGCAGACGAACTCGATCAGCACCGGCGCCAGCCGCAGCGACAGGTCGGCCAGCCAGCGCCCTTCCTGGGTGCCGAACAGCGGCATCGCGAACACCCGCGCCGACACTGCCAGCGAAGCGGCCGCGAGCATGGCGCCCAGGGTCAGCACGGTCCAGTAGACCAGGAAGCGGGTCAGCTTGGGCCGCGTGCTGCCCACCCGCCAGATCTGGTTGAAGGTTTCCTCGACGCTGTTGAGGGTGATCAGCAGCGAAACCACCAGGGCGATGAAGCCGGCGGCGGTGAGCTGGCCGGCACTGGCCGAGAACTGCCGCAGGTAGCCCTCCGCCGCGCGCGCGGCGCTGGGCACGAAGTTGGAGAACACGTAGTCGCTGAGCTGGTCGCTCCAGCGGTCGAACACCGGGAATGCCGACAGCACCCCGAAGACCACGATCGCCAGCGGCACCAGCGCGAACACGGTGGTGTAGGCCAGCGCCGCGGCCGCCTGGAACAGGCGATCGTCGAGGAAGCGGCGCCAGAGGAAGCGACCGAAGCTGGCGGCCCGTGCGCGATCCCGCGCGCGCTCCATCCACAGGTTGAGCGTATCCAGAGGTTCCATCGGCGAAAGGGTACCCGATGCGGAATCGATGCAGGATAGCCATACTGGCATCCACACGATGAGGAGACCTGCACGCGATGGGCGAGATTCTGGTGCTTTACTACAGCCGGGGCGGTTCGGTGGCACGGCTGGCGCGCCAGATCGCGCGGGGCATCGGCGAAGTGCCGGGCATGACCGCGCGCCTGCGCACGGTGCCGCCGGTGGCCGCAGTGACCCAGACCGCGCAGCCGCCGGTACCCGATGACGGCGCGCCCTACGTGAGCGTGCAGGACCTGGCCGACTGCCAGGGCGTGCTGCTCGGCAGCCCGACGCGCTTCGGCAACATGGCCGCACCGGTCAAGCATTTCCTCGATGGTCTGGGCGCGGAGTGGGTCAACGGCACCCTGGCCGGCAAGCCTGCCGGTGTGTTCACCTCCACCGCCTCGATGCACGGCGGCCAGGAATCGACCCTGCTGTCGATGCAGGTGCCGCTGCTGCACCACGGCTGCCTGATCGTCGGCATTCCCTTCACCGAACCGGCGCTGAGCCATACCACCAGTGGCGGTACGCCTTATGGCGCCAGCCATGTGGCCGGTGCAGCGGACGACCCGCAACCGACCGACGACGAGGCCGTCCTGGCCCGCGCGCTGGGCCGCCGGGTGGCCGACATCGCACAGCGGCTGGCCCGATGAATACCGCGCCGCGCACGGTCCTGCTGCTGGCCCTGCTGGGCCTGGCGGCGCTGTACGTGGGCTGGTTCATCAATGACAAGCACTGGCTGGCCACCCAGCTGGTGTTCACCGCACCGCCACTGGCGCTGGCCATCGCCCTGCGCCTGGGCTGGCGCAAGGCCGGTTTCTGGGCCTCGGTGCTGGCCCTGGGCTGGTTCAGCCATGGCGTGATGAGTGCATGGAGCCACCCGGAGACCCGCTGGCTGGCGTTGATCGAGACGGCCCTGGCTTTGCTGGTCATCTTCGCCGCCAGCCTGCCGGGGTTGCGCGCCCGCTTCAGCAAGCGACGCTGACGCTGCGGCCGCCGGGCCTTATCATCTGTGTTCCCGGCCCCGCGCCGCTGTACCTGTCCTGGTTTCGCGCATGCACATGATGGAAGAGCTCCTGGTCGTCACCACCGGCGGCACGATCGACAAGATCTACTTCGACGACAAGTCGGACTACCAGATCGGTGATCCGCAGATCGGCATGATCCTGCGGGAGCTCGGTGTGACCTTCCGCTTCAACGTGATTCCGATCCTGCGCAAGGATTCGCTGCACATCAACGACGACGACCGCGAGCTGATCCGCGCGACCATCGCCGCGCAGGCGACCCGGCACGTGCTGGTCACCCATGGCACTGATTCGATGGTGCAGACCGGCCAGGTGCTGGCGACGATCCCGGACAAGACCATCGTGATGACCGGCGCGCTGAGCCCGGCACGCTTCCGTGGCTCGGATGCGGAGTTCAACATCGGCTGTGCGATCGGTGCGGTGCAGTCGCTGCCGACCGGTGTGTACATCGCGATGAACGGCCGCATCTTCGATCCGCAGCATGTGCGCAAGAACGTGGCGGCCAACCGGTTCGAGTCGGTCTGACGAACCTGTAGTGCCGAGCCCATGCTCGGCAGCTCCCTGACAGCCGAGCGTGGGTTCGGCCCCAGAAAAACACCCCGGCCGAAGCCGGGGCGTGCCCTTGGAGAGGGACTTGGGCTCAGTACTGGGCGTTGAGGCTGACGCCCGAGAAGGTGCTGTAACCCTTCACCCGGACATGCCAGGTGCCGGCGGCGGGGTTGTTGATGGTGCAGGTTTCGTTGTTGCCGCTCAGGTACGGGCGGCAGGTATAGGTCGTGTCGGTCGGGGCGCTGCCCTGGCGCACGTACAGGTCGGCATCACCGCTGCCGCCGCTGATCGCCACGCGCAGTTGCGAGCGGCCGGCCGGCACCTGCACCGTGTAGCTGAGCGAAGCACCGCTGGAGGCCCCCAGGCCGGTCACCGGCACGTTGTTCTGCAGCACGGTGCCACCCGGGTTCGGGTTGCCGCCGCCGGTACCGTTGATGGCCGCGGTGACCGCTGCATCGGCATCGATGATGCCTGCGCCGCAGCCGCCCGAGCAGGCGCCCGGCAAGGGACGTGCGGTGCTCTTGATGATGCTCTCCACCTGCGCCGGGCTCAGCGGCGAGGGTGCCACCGACTGCATCAGCGCGACCACGCCGGCCACGTGCGGCGCCGCCATCGAGGTGCCGTTGTAGGAGGCGTAGGTTGCGCTGGCCGGCACCGTGGTGCCGGTGTTGAGGGTGGAGAGGATGTTCGCGCCTGGTGCGGAGATGTCGATGCCGGTGCCGTAGTTGGAGAAGCTGGCCTTGGCGCCGGTCGAGGTGGTCGCAGCGACAGCCACGACGTTGGCGCAGTTGGCCGGCACCGAGGTGGAAACGTTGGCCGACTCGTTGCCGGCGGCCACCACCACGGTGGTGCCACGGCCGACTGCGCCGTTGATGGCGTTCTGGTAGGTGGTCGAGCAGCTGCCGCCGCCACCCAGCGACATGTTGATGACCTCCGCCGGGTTGGCGTTGGCCGGCACGCCGCTGACCGTGCCACCGGAGGCCCAGGTGATGGCGTCGACGATGTCCGAGGTGTAGCCGCCGCACTTGCCGAGCACGCGCACCGGCACGACCTTGGCGTTGTAGGCGGTACCGGCCACGCCGGTGCTGTTGTTGGTCACCGCGGCGATGGTGCCGGCCACATGGGTGCCGTGCCAGCTGGAGCTGGAGGCCGGATAACCGGCGCCGCACTCGTTGGCGGCGTACCAGTCACCCTCGTCGTTCGGGTTGTTGTCGCGGCCGCCGCCATCGCGCGCCATCGCGGCATCGCTGATGAAGTCGTAGCCGGGCAGGATGTTGGCGTTCAGATCCGGGTGGCTGGTGATGCCGGTATCGATGACGGCCACGACCACGCCGGTGCCGGTGGCCTTGTCCCAGGCCGGGCGCACGTTGATCGAGGCGTTGGACGTGCCGAAGCCCCACTGCTCGCTCAGGCGGGCATCGTTCGGGGTCAGCGTGGCACGCATGATCTGGTCGACTTCCACGTACTCGACGTTCGGGTCGGCGGCGAGCTTGCGCATCAGCAGCTCGGATTCGGCCTGGTCCAGCGCGCGGTCGGAGCGCACCACGCTCGGACCGGTGGCCAGGCGGCGGATCTGCTGCAGGCCAAGGGCGCGCCCCTGGGCGCTGGGCAGGCCGGCGGCGGCCGTCTTCAGCGAGGAGGCCAGTGCGGTGGTGTTGGCCACCAGCTGGCTGCCGTCCTTGTACTTGACGATGAATTGCTGGTGCACCGGCGCGGACTTCAACCCGCTGAGCTGGACATCGCCAGCGAAGGCCGGGGCGGCCAGCAGCAGGGAGGTGACGACGGACGCACTGAGAACCACCCACGACCTGCGCAGACGCAGTTGCGAAACCTGGGACATCGGAATTTCCCTTTCTAGTGGTGTGAATGCCGGAATCGGCAGAAGCACCGGCCCGAGCGCGCGATGGAGGTGTGCACGCATGGCTCGAAGTCCGGTCAGTCAGCGGATTCCCCTGCGACCCGCCGTGCTGTTGACGCTAATGGCCCGAAACGGACTCCACAAGATTTTCAGCGTCTTTTCAGGAACATGAAATGTCTGATCTGAGACGTGATGGGTGTAGGGTTTGTGAAGGTGAAGGAACTTTCACCCGCCCTATACGGACATGAACGGGACTTTGACTGTCCCGTCATGTCTTTGCCGACATCGGCAGGCTGGCTGCCGGGGATGGTTCCTGAAACGCAGAAAGCCCGTCGCGGGGACGGGCTTTCCGGGTACGGCAGCCGAGCGTGGGCTCGGCTCTACAGACCTGGTGCGGGCGGATCAGCCCAGCTTGACCAGCCAGTTGTGGCGGTCCGGCTGGCGGCCGTACTGGATGTCGGTCAGTTCCTTGCGCAGCGACATGGTCACTTCGCCGGCTGGAGCGTTGATGTCGCCCACCGAGAAGCCCTCGCCCTTGAGCTGGCCGATCGGGGTGACCACCGCGGCGGTACCGCAGGCGAACACTTCGGCGATGTCGCCGGAGGCCACGCCGTTCTTCCACTCGTCGATGGTGACCTTGCGCTCTTCGACCTTCATGCCGCGGTCGCGGGCCAGCTGCAGGATGCTCTCGCGGGTGATGCCCTCGAGGATGCTGCCGGACAATTCCGGGGTGACCAGGGTGCCGTCCTTGTAGACCAGGAAAACGTTCATGCCGCCCAGTTCTTCCAGGTACTTGCCTTCGACCGGATCAAGGAACAGCACCTGCGAGCAGCCCTGCGCCTGTGCCTTCTGCTGCGGCAGCAGCGAGGCGGCGTAGTTGCCACCGCACTTGGCAGCGCCGGTGCCGCCCTTGGCCGCACGCGCGTATTCGGTGGACAGCCAGATCGACACCGGGGCGACGCCCTTGGCGAAGTACGGGCCGGCCGGGCTGGCGATGACGTAGTAGCCGGCCTTGTGCGCGCCGCGCACGCCGAGGAAGGCTTCGTCGCCGATCATGAACGGACGGAAGTACAGGCTGGATTCGTCGGCCGACGGCACCCAGGCGCTGTCCAGCGCGATCAGCTGCTTCAGCGATTCGACGAAGATCTCCACCGGCAGTTCCGGCAGCGCCAGGCGCTGCGCCGAACGCTGCAGGCGGCGGCCGTTGGCATCGGGGCGGAAGGTCCAGATCGAACCGTCGGCGTGGCGGTAGGCCTTGATGCCTTCGAAGATTTCCTGGCCGTAATGCAGGACGGCGGCGGCCGGGTCCAGCTGCAGCGGACCGTAGGCACGCACGTTGGCGTTGTGCCAGCCGGTGTCCTTGTCCCAGCGCACTTCCACCATGTGATCGGTGAAGTGCAGGCCGAAGCCCGGCTTCTCCAGGATCTGGGCGCGCTCTTCAGCGCTGCGCGGGTGGTCCGAACGGGTGACGGCGAAGCTGGGAATGGACTGGGACACCGGAGGATTCCTGTTCTGGTTGCGGGTAGTGCCGGGCCCGCCGGACAGCGGGCCGTGGGTCAAAGCATGCCGGTTTCGAGCCGGGCGGCCTCGGACATCATGTGCTGGTTCCACGGCGGGTCGAACACCAGGTCGACGTCGGCCTGGGCCACGGTGGGGATCATCTCGAGCTTGCTGCGCACGTCGTCGACCAGGATGTCGCCCATGCCGCAGCCGGGGGCGGTCAGGGTCATCTTCACGTCGATCTCGCGCTGGCCTTCGTCCAGGTGCTTGATCTCGACTTCGTAGACCAGGCCCAGTTCGACGATGTTGACCGGAATTTCCGGGTCGAAGCAGGTGCGCAGCTGCTGCCATACCAGCTGTTCCACCTGTTCATCGGTGGCATCGGCGGGCAGCTCCAGCGGGGCCGGCGCCTCCTTGCCGATGGCGTCGCCGTCCTTGCCGGCGATACGGAACAGGTTGCCTTCGACGAACACCGAATAGCTGCCGCCCAGTGCCTGGGTGATATAGCCATAGCTGCCGGCGGGCAGGGTCACGGTGTCGCCCTGCGGGACCATCACGGCCTCGCAATCGCGTTCGAAGTGGACAGGTTCGCTGCTACGGGAATACATGGGGACCGATATGGGGCCGCGGCCGAAGCCACGCAAGACGGCATTCTAGCCCAGCCGCCCTGCCCCCGCCGGTGCACTGCGGCAAACCACAGTATCCTGTGGGTGTCCTTCAGGGAGCTTCGATGTCCTCCAATGCCGCGCGTGCCAGGACCGTCACCTGGCTTTGGCCCTTCATGTTGCTGCTGGGCCTGGTTGTCGCCCCGATGGTCTGGGTGCTGGTGGCCTTGATGACCGGCCGCCAGGTCGGCTGGATGGCGGTGGTGACCGCCCTGGAACTCACGTTCATGCTGCGCCTGGGCACGCTGGGCCCGGGCCGGCTGCGCGTCGCGCTGGTGGTGCTGGGCACAGCGCTGGTGAGCGCGGTGGCCTACTGGTGCATCGCCAGCGTCTGGATGGGTGGCTCGATGGGGCTGAACCCGATGGATGCCGTGTTGCGGATGGGCCCGCACCTGGCCTGGACCCTGACCAGCCTGGCCAACGGCGCCATGGAATGGATCTGGCTGGCGGTGGGCGTGCTCGTCGGCGCCTGGCTGGCGCGCTGATCACACGGATGCCGGTAGCGCCGGGCCATGCCCGGCGAGCGCAGCGCCCCCCCGCAGCCGTCCGCCGGGCATGGCCCGGCGCTACCGGTGCAGCCTCAATGCCCGCCGTCGAGCGCCTTCAGTTCGCTCACCAGCGAGGCCGCGGCCTCGGCACCATCGCCGTACAGCATGCGGGTGTTGTCGGCGTAGAACAGCGCATTCTCGATGCCGGCAAAGCCGGTGCCCTTGCCGCGCTTGATCACCACCACGTTGCGCGCATTGACCACGTCCAGCACCGGCATGCCGTAGATCGGGCTGGCCGGATCGGTGCGCGCCACCGGATTGACCACATCATTGGCACCGATCACCAGCACCACGTCGGTGTTGGCGAACTCGGGGTTGATGTCGTCCATGTCGGCGATCAGGTCGTAGGGCACGCCGGCTTCGGCCAGCAGCACGTTCATGTGCCCGGGCATGCGCCCGGCCACCGGGTGGATGGCGAACTTCACCTTCACCCCGCGCTGGCCCAGCCGCTGCGCCAGTTCCCAGATCTTGTGCTGTGCCTGGGCGACGGCCATGCCGTAGCCCGGCACGATCACCACGCGCTCGGCGAAGGCCATCATCGCCGCCACGTCGGCTGCTTCGATCGGCTTCTGCGAACCGGTGATCGCCTGCGCTTCACCGCCGGCGCCGCCGCCGAAGTTGGAGAACAGCACGTTGCGGATCGGCCGGTTCATCGCCTTGGCCATCAGCCGGGTCAGCAGGATGCCGGCCGCGCCGACCATCATGCCGGCGATGATCAGTGCCTCGTTGCCCAGCACGTAGCCTTCGAAGGACACCGCCAGGCCGGTGAACGCGTTGTACAGCGAGATCACCACCGGCATGTCGGCGCCGCCGATGGGCAGGGTCATCAGCACGCCCAGGGCCAGCGCCAGCACGAAGAAGGCGACGATGGACCAGGTGCTGAGCGTGCTGGCGGCGATGATCGCCAGGACCACCACGGCCAGCGCCACCAGCAGGTTCAGCGCCTGCTGGCCGGGCCAGGTCACGCGCTTGTCCAGGCGCCCATCCAGCTTGGCCCAGGCGATGACCGAGCCGGACAGCGACACCGCACCGATGGCCGCGCCGACCACCGCCAGCAGCAGCACGGTGGCCGAAGGCTGGCGCGCGGCCAGGTCGGCCAGCGCCTGCGCACTCCAGTGGCTGGTATCGCGGTTGGCCAGGAAGGCATAACGCAGCAGCTCCACCGCACCGATGGCCGCAGCCGAGCCACCACCCATGCCGTTGTAGAGGGCCACCATCTGCGGCATGTCGGTGATGGCGACCTTGCCGGCCGACCACCAGGCCAGGCCGGCGCCGAGCAGCAGCGCCACCAGGATCAGCGGCACGTTGTGCAGTTCGGGCAGGAAGAAGGTGGCCACCGTGGCCAGCAGCATGCCCAGCCCGGCCCAGCGGATGCCGCTGCGTGCGGTCAGCGGCGAGGCCATGCGCTGCAGGCCGAGCAGGAACAGGGTGGCGGCCACCAGGTAGCTGGCCTTGACCAGCCAATCGAGCAGTTCGACGGTGCTGATGTTCAAGCCTGCGGCTCCTTCGGTTCGTCCTTGTCGCCCTTGGGCGCGCTCGGCTTGAACATTTCCAGCATGCGCGCGGTGACCACGTAGCCACCGGCGGCGTTGCCGGCACCCAGCACCACGGCCAGGAAGCCCAGCGCCTTCTCCAGCGGTGTCTGCGCGTGGCCCAGCACCACCATCGCGCCGATCAGCACGATGCCGTGGATGAAGTTGGAACCCGACATCAGCGGGGTATGCAGGATGACCGGCACCCGCGAAATGATCACGTGACCGGCGATTGCGGCCAGCATGAAGATGTACAGCGCCACGAACCCGTCACTCATCGGCAACGCCTCCCGCTCTGTCTTCGTCGCCCCATCATAACCACGGGCTGAACCCCGCGCGCACCCCGGTCAACCAAAGCCGTGCTCACGCGTTGTCGATGGTGACCCCGAGTGAGGAACCGTACCCTGTGCTGGTGAGCAGCCCTCTCCCCCAGACCGCCGATGCCGATGCCCTGCCGGCGTCGCTGGAAGCGTTCCTGGCCAGCGTCGGCCCGCGCGCCTTCCGTTTCGCCGAGGCCGGCCTGCGCCAGCGCGAGGATGCCCTGGACGCGGTGCAGGACGCCCTGCTGCGCATGCTGGACTACGCCGACAAGCCGGCCGCCGAATGGTCGCCGCTGTTCTGGAGCATCCTGCGCCGGCGGGTGATCGACCTGCAGCGCCGGCGCCGCTTCCGCCTGCCGTTCTGGCGCGACAACCACGATGCCGACGGCGCCGACATCGACTGGGCCGACCCCGGCCCGGACCCGGCGCAGGCACACGAGCAGCACCAGCAGTACCAGCAACTGGTGCAGGCGCTGCGCACGCTGCCCGCCCGCCAGCGCGAAGCCTTCACCCTGCGCGTGCTGCAGGACCTGGACGGGGCCACCACCGCCCGCGCCATGGGCTGCAGCGAAGGCGCGGTAAAGACCCATCTGGCACGCGCCCGACAGGCGCTGCAGGATTACCTGGAGAACCATCCGTGAACCGCTCCCTGCCTTCCGATGACGCCCTGCGCAGCCTGCACGCGCAGTCGCTGCAGTCGCTGTCGCCGGCTACCCTGGCGCGGCTGCGCCAGGCCCGCCATGGCGCCCATGCGGCGCACCGGGGCCGCTGGCGCTGGTGGCTGGCCAGCGCGTGTTCGCTGGTGATGGCGCTGGGCATCGGCGTGCAGTTCACCGGCCCGGGCCCGGGCACGCACACGGGCCCGGCCCCGGCACCGACGCTTGCCGCGGTGGAAGACAACAGCGCGCTGTACGACGAGAATCCCGACATGTACCTGTGGCTGGGCGACACCGACCTGGCGATGGAGTGAGAACCATGCTGCGACGCCCCACCCTGCCCCTGCTGTTCGCCCTGGTCCTGCTGCCGGCTGCGCCGCTGCTGGCACAGACCACTGCGCCCGCCGCCGCACCGGGCCCTGTGCTGCCCAACTGGGAACAGTTGAGCCCGGCCCAGCGCGAGGCGCTGCTGGCGCCGCTGCGCGACCGCTGGAACGGCGCCGATGCCGGACAACGCCAGCGCATGCTGTCGCACGGCCAACGCTGGCAGTCGATGAGCCCGGAAGAACGCGACAAGGCCCGCCGTGGCCTGCGCCGTTTCGAGCACATGAGCCCGGAACAGCGCGAGCAGGCGCGCGCGCTGTTCGGCCAGATGCGCACGCTGAGCCCGGCCCAGCGCGATGCACTGCGCGAGCGCTGGTCGCAGATGACGCCGGAACAGCGCAAGGAATGGGTGCGGGAGAATCCGCCGCCGGCGAAGCCGCGGTAAAGGGGTAGCGCCGGGCCATGCCCGGCGGATCCTGCGCGGGCCGCTGCGCTCGCCGGGCATGGCCCGGCGCTACCGTTTCATGCCTGCCAGCGCGTCTTCGCCAGCAGTTCGTCTTCCCAATCAAACCCGAGCTGGCCACCCTGCACGAACAGGGTGACGAAGTTGAGCAGGTTGCGCGCGTACATCTCGCTGGCCTGGGTGGCGCCGCGGCTGGCCAGATTCAAAGGGCCATCAATGGTCACGCCCTGGTGTTCGATGCACTGGCCGGGCTGGGTCAGGGCGCAGTTGCCGCCGCTCTCGGCGGCCAGGTCGACGATCACACTGCCCACCGCCATGCCCTCGACCATTGCCGCGGTGACGATGGTGGGCGCCGGCCGGCCCGGCACCGCTGCGGTGCAGATCACCACGTCCACGCTGCGCAGGTGGTCGGCCAGGCGGCGCTGCTGCTCGGCCCGCTCCTCGTCGGTCAATGCACGCGCATAGCCGCCCTCGCCCGCCGCGCTGACCCCCAGGTCGAGGAAGCGCGCGCCCAGCGACTGGATCTGTTCGCGGGTTTCAGGCCGCACGTCGAAGCCTTCCACCTGCGCGCCCAGGCGGCGCACGGTGGCGATGGCCTGCAGGCCGGCCACGCCGGCGCCGATCACCAGCACCTTGGCCGGGCGCACGGTACCGGCCGCCGTCGTCAGCATCGGGAAGAAGCGCGGCGCACGCTCGGCGGCGATCAGCGCGGCCTTGTAGCCGGCCATGCCGGCCTGCGAACTGAGCACGTCCATGGCCTGCGCACGCGTGGTACGCGGCAGCTGCTGCAGCGGGAACAACAGCAGGCGGTCATCGCCGGCCAGCGCCGCCAGCGACGGGTCGCTGGCCGGTGTGAGCAGGCCGACCACGCTGGCACCGGGCTTGAGCTGGGCCAGCACCGCAGCCGGTGGCGCCTGCACGCACAGCAGGATGTCGATCTCGTTCCAGCGACCGGCGTCGAAGGCGCGCGCGCCCGCATCGTCGTAGGCGGCATCGGGGAAGCCTGCGGCCAGTCCGGCGCCGGCTTCGTACCAGACGGTGATGCCCAAGGCCCCGAGCTTGCGCGCCGTTTCCGGCGTCAGTGCCACGCGCCGTTCGCCCGGCGCGGTCTCCTTCATCCCCAGCAACGCCACGGCCATGCAGGTCCCCGCTGATCGGTGAGTTTTCCCGATCCTAGCAGGCAGCCACCCCTCAGTGCAGGGTGGCGTTACCCGGGTCCAGGCGGTCGATCACGCCCTGCATGGCGCTGTCGAAGGCGCCATCGTCGACGTGGGCGCGCAGGCGGCCCAGCCGCACCATCACCGCCAGTTCTTCCGGCGACGCCACGCAGAAGCGCACGCCACGACGGTTGACGAACAGCAGGCGCGAGGAGATCGGGCTGATCCAGGACAGCTTGCCGGCCTGGACCTTGCCGTCCTTGTCGACGAAGTCCAGCCAGTTGCCGATTTCCATGCGGCGGAAGCGGTCGGCGTCGGCATTGTCGAAATCATCGGTCTCGACCTGCCCGGCCAGTTCCACCGCGCTCGCTTCGGGCACCGGTGCGGTCGGCAGCGCGACCTGCGGCAGTTCCGGCAGCGCGCGCTGCAGTTCCGGGCGCGATTCGGCGATGCCCTGCAGGGTGCCGTGCAGCGCATCGATGGCGGCCGAGGCCGCATCACCATGCACGCCGACACTGGCAAACACCTTGGCCAGCACCGGCTGCCAGGCCTGCAGCCACGGCTTGCCGACGATGTGCCGGCGCGCCTCGGCCACTTCCTCCAGCAGGCCGTCGCCCAGGCTCAGCGCCTCGGCCACGGACGCCCCTTCCTCGCCCTCGCGCAGCAGCGCCAGGGTCAGGTGGTGCTGCCACGGCTGGCGCAGGAACCCGGCGATGGCCGGCGGCAGGGTGGCATCGCCGATGCGGCGGTCCAGTTCGGCGCCGGCACGGTTGCGGGCCATTTCCAGTTTTTCCTGGCCGCGCTGCGTTTCGGCGGCGCGGCGCTCGGCGATTTCCACGCGGCGGCGATGCTGCAGCAGGAAATCGCGGAATTCTTCTTCCAGGGTCAGGAAGATCGCCAGGTTCTCGTTGAACTCGGCGACCAGGCGCTCGATGATCTCCTCGACCTTGGCCATCAGCATGCGCTCGGCCTGGCTTTCGCCGGTGTTGCCTTCGCAGGCCTCGGCCAGCGAATTGAGCAGCTTGCGGGCCGGATGGGTCTTCTGCACGAACATGCGGCGGTCGAGCATGGCGACCTTGACGAAGGGCACCACCAGGCGGCCGATCAGCTCGCGCGAGCGGCCTTCCAGTTCGCGTTCGTCCAGCATCACGTCGAACAGCATGCCGACCAGGTCGATCGCATCCTCGTCCTGCGGGTCCAGCCGGGTCTGGCCGGGGTCCACGCCGAGGCGGGTGGCGTTGGACAGCACTTCGCTCTTCAGCCGCTGCGCCAGCGATTCACCGTCCTCGCCGATGGCCGCGCGCAGGGTCGCGCTGGGCGTGGCCTGCAGCAGCGACAGCACCGACATCATCTCGCGCTGGCTGAGCGGGCGGTGCTGGCCCACGGCCACCTGCGCGGCCGACGTCGCATCCTCGCGGACATGCCGGGTCTGCTGCAGCAGTTCGTGCAGTGCTTCCAGCAGCATGCCCTGCTGGCCGGAATAGGCTTCGCCGGAACCACCGGGCGCACCGCCAGGCATTCCGTCTTCGCCGGCCAGGTGCTGCTGCATGTGGCCACGGCGCTCGGACCAGCGCGCGGCGAACCGCTGCGCCCAGGCGGGTGCGGCCTGTTCCTCATCGCTGAAATCGGTGTCGAAGCCCGGCGCCTGGCGCTGTTCGACCAGATCGTCCATCCCGTGCGGGGCCTGCTGTGCCGGGGCCGTCGACAGCGGCCGCCGCGGGGCGCCCATCTGCGGCATCACACCGGCTGCAGCCAACTGCTCGTCCAGCTTCTCGTAGATGCGACCCACCGGCGCGCGCATGTCGCGCTCGCACAGCTTGATCAGCACCAGGTGTACTTCCGGGGCCAGCTCGCACCCGGCGAACGCCTGGTGGATGGCCACGCCCAGATGCTCGGGGCTGACCGGATCGAGGTCGGCGTCCAGCTCGATGCCGCCGGCCAGCCAGCCCAGGCGGCGCTCCAGGCGGGCCAGCACCGGCTTGAAATCGCGCAGCAGCACGGTGGCGAAGTTGCGCACCGCCAGCCGCGACTCCAGCACATGTTCAGGAATCAGGCTCAGGCCTTCCTCGGCCGGGCCGGACAGGGTGGCTTCGGCGGACAGCGGATCGCCGGCGGCCAACGCGGCCCAGGCCTGGTCCAGGTGGGCGGCAAAGGCCGCCGTGATCTCGTCCCGGCGCCGACGCAGTTCACGCATGGCGTCCAGGAACAGCAACTGCGACGCGCCGGCATTGCCGGCACGGTCGAACAGGGCGTCGTCAAACCGCGCCAGCGCCGCGCCGAAGGCCTGGCACAGTGCGGGCAGGACAGCGTCCCGTGCAAGCTGGAGCTGGGCCGGGTCACGACCCGGCGATCCCATCGGAGTGGGCGCGCTCATCATTCGGGAAGGCTCCCCACCTTCTCTGGTACGACAGACATCATGGACATCGCGACGGCCGGTACACCCCATGTACCGGTACGTCGATGGTAGGCCGGCCAGCCCGTCACGGACAGTGAAACAGTCCTCACTTCAAACCTCACGACCGGCGGCCCGGCAAGACGGATATCCTAAGCCGTGCGGGGCCTGCGAGGCGAGGGGAAGCGCTCGCCGGTTACCCGGCAGTGGCATGACGTTCATCACAGTTTGATATTCAGAGGGCAAACGCGACGCAGACAGCGTCACCAACCGCCCCGACTATAATCTTCAGCCCGTGATGACCGGTTCAGACTCCATGCCCGACCCCGCTGCCCTGCTCGCCCTCGACGCCCGCCGTTCGGTGCCCTCGCGGCAGCTGGGCGAGCCCGGCCCGGACCCGGCCACCCTGCTGCGCATGCTGCAGTCGGCCGTCCGCGTGCCCGACCACGGCAAACGCGTCCCGTTCCGCTTCCTGAAGATCGCCGGCGATGCCCGCCACGCACTGGGTGACTTCCTGGTCGAACGCAGCCGCCAGCGCGATCCGCAGGCCGGCGAGGCGGTCCTGGAGAAGGACCGCCAGCGCTTCAGCCACGCCCCCCTGGTGATCGTGGTGGTGGCCAGCCCGCGCCCGGACCCGAAGGTGCCCGGGGAGGAACAGCTGATGACCGCCGGCTGCGTCTGCTTCGCCCTGCTGCAGGCTGCCCAGGCGCTGGGCTTCGGCGCGCAGTGGCTGACCGCGTGGATGGCCTTCGACCCCGCCGTGCATGCCCACCTGGGCCTGGCCGAGGGCGAAGGCATCGCCGGCTTCATCCATATCGGTACGCCGAAGGCCGAGGTACCCGAGCGCGAGCGCCCCGATGCCGCGGCCCTGCTGCAGGACTGGACCGGCCAGTGAGCGCCGTGAATGCCGTACCGCTGCCGCCGCCGCTGTACCTGGTGGATGCCAGCATCTATGTGTTCCGCGCCTGGCATTCGCTGCCGGACGAGTTCCAGGACAACCAGGGCTGGCCGACCAATGCCGTGCACGGGTTCGCCCGCTTCCTGCTCGACCTGCTCGAGCGCGAGCGCCCCCGGCACATCGCCATCGCCTTCGACGAGGCGCTGGACAGCGGTTTCCGCCACCGCCTGTACGCGGCCTACAAGGCCAACCGCGACCCGGCGCCGGAGGCGCTGAAGCGCCAGTTCGTGCACTGCAAGGCGCTGTGCGCGGCGCTGGGCCTGGTGGTGCTGGCGCACCATGACTACGAGGCCGACGACCTGATCGGCAGTGCCCTGCACCAGCACCGGCACAGCCATCGCGGGCTGATCATCTCCGCCGACAAGGACCTGTCGCAGCTGCTGCTGGACCACGACGAACAGTGGGACTACGCACGCAACCAGCGCTGGGACGTGGCCGGGGTGAAGGCGCGGCACGGCGTGCACGCGCACCAGATCGCCGATTACCTGGCGCTGTGTGGCGATGCGGTGGACAACATTCCCGGGATCAGCGGCGTCGGCGCCAAATCGGCCGCGGTACTGCTGGCCCATTTCGGCAGCATGGACGCGCTGTACGAACGCCTGGACGAAGTGCCCTTCCTGCGCCTGCGCGGTGCCGCACAGATGGCCGTGCGCCTGCGCGAGCAGCGCGATCACGCCCAGCTCTGGCGGCAGCTGACCACCATCGCGCTGGATGCGCCGCTGGAAGGCAGCCAGCCCGGCCTGCTGCGCCAGCCGGCCGACCCCGAACTGCTGGGCGGCCTGTGCCAGGCGCTGCGTTTCGGCCCGCTGACGCGCCGCCGCCTGTTCAGCGCCGCCGGCGTGAACGATCCCGGTTCGGCCACTGCGGCCGGCCCGGACACTCCCCTTCCCTCCTCCAGCGAGCCCGCATGAGCCAGAGAAACACCGAAGCCCCGCGCGTCGTCTACGAAGGCAAGTACCAGCGCATGGTCGTGCGCGGCAGCTGGGAATACAGCGAACGCACCCATGCCGGCGGCCTGGCGGCGATCATCATCGCCGTCACCCCCGAGGACAACGTGCTGTTCGTCGAGCAGTTCCGCGTGCCGCTGCAGTCGGCGACCATCGAGATGCCGGCCGGCCTGGTCGGTGACATCAACGCGGGCGAGTCCATCGAGGTCTCGGCCGTGCGCGAGCTGGAAGAAGAAACTGGCTGGACCGCCGAGCACGCCGAAGTGCTGATGATCGGCCCGACATCTTCCGGCGCCAGCAGCGAGCAGATCGCCTTCGTCCGCGCCACTGGCCTGCGCCGCATCGGCGAAGGCGGCGGCGATGACAGCGAAGACATCACCGTGCATGAGATTCCGCGTGCACAGGCTGCCGCCTGGCTGGTGCAGAAGATGGGCGAAGGCTACGCACTGGACGCCAAGCTCTGGGCCGGCCTGTGGATGATCGAGCACCACCTGGATGGACGCCCGCGTGGCTGACGCCGGCCTGCATGCAGTGCCGGCCCTGCTGGGCGCCGACGATCCTGCGATCTACACGATCCACCGCGCGCAGGGCGCATCACCGTTCCTGCTGCTGGCCGACCATGCCGGCCAGCAGGTGCCGCGCGCATTGAACGGCCTGGGCCTGCCGCAGGCGGAACTGGACCGCCACATCGGCTGGGACATCGGCATCGCCGGCACCACCCGCGCGCTGGCTGGGCTGCTGGATGCCTGGGCGATCGAACAGACCTATTCGCGGCTGCTGATCGACTGCAACCGGCCGCTGGCCTCGCCCACGCTGATCCCGGAAGTGAGTGACCACACCGTGGTACCGGGCAACGCCGGGCTCTCGGCGGCACAGCGGCAGCAGCGCATCGACGCCATCCATGCGCCCTACCACGCGCGCATCGATGCCGAACTGGACGCGCGCCGCGATGGCGGCCGTCCCACCCTGCTGGTGATGATGCACAGCTTCACCCCGGCAATGAACGGCACGCCGCGGCCGTGGCACGCCGGCGTGCTGTACCACCAGGACACCCGCTTCGCCCAGGCGCTGCTGCAGGCACTGCGCGATGAGGGCGACCTGGTGGTGGGCGACAACGAACCGTATTCGGTCAGCAGCACCAGCGACTACGCGGTGCCAGTGCATGGCGAAGGCCGTGGCCTGGTGCATGTGGAACTGGAGATCCGCCAGGACCTGATTGCCGATGTGGCCGGGCAGCAGGCCTGGGCCGAGCGCCTGGCGCGGATTTTCAGCGCGTTGCAGCCGGCGTTGTTGGCGGTTAGGTGAAGCAAACCCGGTAGCGCCGGGCCATGCCCGGCGAGCCGCATCGCGGCGGCGCAACGGAATGCCGCCGGGCATGGCCCGGCGCTACCGCAGCGTAGGCGCGTCCATCCACGCGAACGCCTTGAAGCCCTGCACCTGCACCGTCGCGCCGATGGCTTCGAACTGATCCTTGATGGCCTGCGCGCGGTTGCGATCCAGGGCTTGCCCCAGCAACAGCGGCAACGCTCGGCAGCGTGCCAGCGCCTCACCCACTGGTACCTCGTGCAGGTGGGCCACACGCTGTGCGGTCGCCTTCAGCTGATCGTCCGCGCAGGCCAGCAGCTGTAGATCGAACGAAGCAAAGATGCCTGCGCCAACACCGGCATCACGCGCCGCCGCCCGATCTGCGGCAGTCGCCTCGCCCAGCGCCTCGTCGATGCCTTCCACTTCCTGGAACGCATCGTACTCGTGGTAATGCACCAGCGCCTGCGCGTACTCGGCCAGGCTGGACAGGGGACGCTGCCGCTTCTGCACCTCAAGCACGTCGGCGAAGGTCGCCGGTTCGAGGTAGGTCGACAGCCCCAGCGCGCGCGCATCGGCCGGCACCTCACTGTCATCGTCGAAGGCGGTTTCCTCGTCGGGTGGCAACCAGAAGCGCGCCTGCAGCAGGTCACCGTCGGTGGCATGCACCCAGCCGAAGGATTGATACACCGCATGGTCGTCGTTGCAGGCAGCGAACGCGTGCAGGGTCTGTTGCAGGTCGAGCAGTTCGATCATGCGTTGTTGGCCTGGCCATCGAGGGAACTGCAGTCTACCGGTGCCGGGCGCAGGCCCAGCGCGATGATCACGCCGAACAGGGCGAACAACGCGGCGCCGTACTCGGCACGCACCAGCCCGGCCAGCGCGCTGGGCGAACCCGGAGCACCAGCGCCGGCATTGGCCACCATCACCAGCACCGCCAGGCCCAGCGCACCCCCGATCTGCTGCGCGGTGGCGGCCATGCCCGAGGCCACGCCCTGCTGCGCGGCCGGCACGCCCTGCCCGGCCACGATCCACATCGACGTCCAGGTCATGCCCTGGCCGATGCTCAGCACTACGACGCCCGGCAACAGCGGCCAGAAGTTCGAGGCGTACGGCAGGGTTGCCGCCACCCAGGCGATGCCGATGGCACCGGCCAGCTGGCCGAGCACCAGCACCTTGCGTGCGCTCCAGCGCTTCAGCGCCCACTCGGCCAGCTGGATGCCCACGGTGCACACCGCGGTGGCCGGCAGGAACGCCAGGCCGGCCTGCAGCGGGCTCCAGCCGTAGCCGTCCTGGAAATACAGCGCCATGAAGTAGTACTGCACGCCATAGCTGCTCATGAAGGCGAAGGTGAGGCCGAGCGCGGCACGCAGGCCGGGCAGGCGCAGCAGCGCGAACTGCATCAGCGGGTCGCGGCTGCGCTGTTCGATCTGCACGAACGCCACCAGCAGCAGCGCCGACAGCAGCAGGCACCCCAGCGTGGCCGGCGCGGTCCAGCCCCACTCCGGTCCCTGCACCAGGGTAGTCACCAGCAGGCTGCCGCCGAGGGTGACGGTGATGCAGCCGGCCAGGTCGAACGAGCGACCCTGCGCGCGCGGGCCATCGGCAGGCAGCCATGCACCGGCGGCAACGGCGCAGGCGGTGGCCAGCGGCACGATCACCGCCAGCACGGCCGGCCAGCCGAACGCCTGGGTCAGCACGCCACCGAGCAGGGTGCCCAGCGCCAGGCCGACCGCGCTGGCCATGCTCCAGATCGCCAGCGCGCGGTTGCGCACGGGGCCTTCGGCATACAGCGTGTTGATCAGCGCCAGCGTGGCCGGGAACAGCAGCGCGGCGCCGATGCCCTGCGCCGCGCGCGCGATGATCAGCAGGGTTGCGTTCGGCGCCAGCGCGCCCAGCAGCGAGGCCAGTGCGAACAGCAGCATGCCCAGCCGGTAGAAGCGGCGGCGGCCGATCAGGTCGGCGGCGCGGCCGCCCAGCAGCAGGCTGCCGCCGAAGGCCACGGTGTAGGCGCTGACCACCCACTGCAGCTGCTGCGCATTGATCTGCAGCGCGCGGCCCATGTCATGCAGGGCGACGAAGATGATGGTGGCGTCCAGGGCGATGATCAGCTGGGCGGTGGCCAGCAGGGTCAGCGCCCAGCGCGGGTACTTGAGTGGGGGCATCGGCGGCGGTGGATCGGTGGGGGAGCGCAGTCTCATTGATGCGGCGCCATCAATAAACCCCCGCACGCCTATATCTGTCATGATTTTCGGCATGAATGGATCGTCATTGGACCTCAATGCCGTGCGCATGCTGGTGCAGGTGGCCGAGGCACGCAGCTTCACCGTGGCCGCAGGGCAGCTGGGGCTGAGCCAGTCCGGGCTGTCGCGCGCGATCAGCCGGCTGGAGGCCACGCTGGGGGTGAAGCTGCTGCAGCGGAACACCCGCAACGTGGCCCTGACCCCGGATGGGCGCCAGTTCGTCGACCAGGTGGCGCCGCTGCTGTGCGGCTTCGAGGATGCCGAGCGCCAGCTGGCCGATCGCCCGTGCACGCCGTCGGGCACGCTGAAGATCAGTGCGCCGTCGATGTTCGGGCGCAAGGTGCTGGTGCCGCTGCTGGGGCCGTTGCTGCAGCAGCATCCGCAGCTGCAGGTGGAGGCCGTGCTCAGTGACCGCCTGGTCGACCTGGTCGAGGAAGGCTTCGATGCAGCGCTGCGCACCGGCGTCATCGCCGACCAGCGCATCGTGGCGCGACCGCTGCGGCCGCTGCGCTGGGTGACCGTGGCCAGCCCGGCCTACCTGGCCCGCTGTGGCACGCCGGCCGACATCGCCGCGCTGCATGACCATGCCTGCCTGGCGGTGCGCAACCTGCGCAGCGGGCGCGTGGTTGACTGGCAGTTCCTGCAGGAAGGCCACCTGCGCGATTTCACGCCGGCCACGCGGATGGTGTTCGACAGCGGCGACCCGCTGGTGGAAGCGGCCATCGCCGGCATCGGCATCGTGCAGGTGATGGATTTCGCCGTGGCCGATGCATTGGCCGACGGCCGCCTGCAGCACGTGCTGCAGCCGTATGAGGGCCGCAGCCGCGCCTTGTCGCTGATCTATCCGCCGTCGCGGCAGCATTCGCCGAAGCTGCAGGTGCTGGCCGACGCGCTGCTGGCCGGAGACTGGTAGATCCACGCCATGCGTGGATGGGGTTCGGATACGCGGTCGAACCGGGGTCAGAGCCCTTTCCGTGGGAAAGGGATCCGACCCCGTGGGCATCAGGCGAAGCTGTCGGTGGCGCGCACCAGCGCGTCCACGTTCTCCGCTTCAAACGCCGAGTGGCCCGAGGCCGGGGTGATTTCCAGCTTCGCCTTCGGCCAGGCCTTGGTCAGGTCCCAGGCGTTGGCCAGCGGGCAGACCACGTCGTAGCGGCCATGCACGATCACGCCGGGGATGTCGGCAATGCGGTGCGCGTCGCGCAGCAGCTGGTCTTCCACTTCGAAGAAGCCACCGTTGACGAAGTAGTGGTTCTCGATGCGGGCGAACGCCAGCGCGAAGTGCGGGTCTTCGTGGCTGTTGATGAAGTCGTCATCCACGTGCAGGAAGCTGGTCGCGCCTTCCCACACCGCCCACGCCTTGGCCGCGTCCAGGCGGGTGGTTTCGTCTTCGCTGGTCAGGCGGCGGTGGAAGGCCGAGATCAAGTCGTGGCGCTCCACGGCCGGGATCGGCTTCAGGTAGTGCTCCCACGCATCCGGGAACAGGCGGTTGGCGCCTTCCTGGTAGAACCATTCCAGTTCCCAGCGGCGCAGCATGAAGATGCCGCGCAGGACCAGCTCGGTCACGCGCTGCGGATGCGTTTCGGCATAGGCCAGGGCCAGGGTCGAACCCCAGCTGCCGCCGAACACCTGCCAGCGGTCCACTTTCAGGTGCTCGCGCAGTTTTTCGATGTCGGCCACCAGATCCCAGGTGGTGTTGTCGACCAGGTCCGCGTGCGGGGTGGAACGGCCTGCGCCGCGCTGGTCGAACAGGATGATGCGGTACTTGGACGGGTCGTGGAACTGGCGCATCTTGTCGCTGCAGCCGCCACCCGGGCCACCGTGCAGCATCACCACCGGCTTGCCGTCCGGGTTGCCGCACTGTTCGAAGTACAGCGTGTGGCGGTCGTCCACCTGCAGGGTGCCGACGTCGTAGGGGGTGATGGCGGGATACAGCGTACGCATGCTTGCAGCTCCAGGGTGATGCCCTGCCGAGGCAGGAGAACCTCCATTCTAGGCCGGGCGCTGGCCCAGGGTGATGCGGTCGCGCTGCTCCAGGTCCCGTGCGGTCTGCACCTGCACGTAGCCGGCCTGCTCGAACAGCGCGCGGATCGCTTCGCCCTGGTCCCAGCCGTGCTCGATCAGCAACCAGCCACCGGGCAGCAGGTGGGCCTGCCCCCCGGCGACGATGCGGCGGATGTCATCCAGCCCATCGGCGCCCGAAGCCAGCGCGGTGGCCGGCTCGAAGCGCAGGTCGCCCTGCTGCAGGTGCGGGTCATCGCTGGCGATGTACGGCGGGTTGCTGGCAATCAGGTCGAAGCGCTGGCCCTGCAGCGGCGCGTACCAGTCGTGCCCGCCTTCGGCGAAGCGGACGTTGCCCAGTTCATGGCGGTCGGCATTGCGCGCGGCCATTGCCAAGGCGCCCGCGCTGGCATCGGTGGCCAATACCTGGGCCTGTGGGCGTTCGCTGGCCAGGGCCAGGGCGATCGCGCCGCTGCCGGTGCCGAGGTCGGCCACCTGCAGGTCGCGCTCCAGCGGCAGGCGCTCCAGCGCCAGTTCCACCAGCAGCTCGGTTTCCGGGCGTGGAATCAGGGTGGAGGGGTCGACGTCCAGGTCCAGCGTCCAGAAGCCGCGGCGGCCGGTCAGATAGGCCACCGGTTCGCCGGCCACGCGGCGCGCCAGCAGGGTTTCGAAGGCGGCCAGATCGCTGGCGGGCAGCGCATCGGTGGCGTGCGCGAACAGCCAGCTGCGCGGTCGCTGCAGCACGTGCAGCAGCAGCAGTTCGGCCTCGTGACGGGCATCGATGCCACCCAGGCGGGCGCTGGCGTCGGCCACGGCCTGGCGCAGGGAGGGTTCGGGTTGAATGGACATCCGGCAATTGTAGAGCCGAGCCCGTGCTCGGCTGTTCCAAAGGCAGCCGAGCATGGGCTCGGCTCTACAAAAGCGGGAATCCATTCAGGTTCGATGGGGCGGGATAAGGAGGGGCTATCGGGCCATCTTCACGGCCCGCAGCGATTTTCCTTTTCATACAACGACTTGCAGGATGGTGGCGGCGAGATTCATGGCGGGCTCATCGCATTTCAATAGACTCCACCTATCGAATAGATGAAATCAATGCATTGTTCTTATCGACAATGAATCGGTAACCTAGCTCCTGTCGATTCACCCACTCCCCTTCACCCAGAGGAAAAACGATGTCCCTCATCAACACCCAGATCCAGCCGTTCGAAGCCAACGCCTACCACAACGGCGAGTTCATCAAGGTTTCCGATGCCAGCCTGAAGGGCCAGTGGTCCGTCCTGATCTTCATGCCGGCCGCCTTCACCTTCAACTGCCCGACCGAGATCGAAGACGCCGCCGAGCACTACGCGGAGTTCAAGAAGGCCGGTGCCGAGGTCTACATCGTCACCACCGACACGCACTTCTCGCACAAGGTGTGGCACGAAACCTCCCCGGCCGTCGGCAAGGCCCAGTTCCCGCTGGTCGGCGACCCGACCCACAAGCTGACCCGCGCCTTCGGCGTGCACATTGAAGAAGAAGGCCTGGCCCTGCGCGGCACCTTCATCATCAACCCGGAAGGCGTGATCAAGACCCTGGAGATCCACTCCAACGAGATCGCCCGTGACGTGTCCGAGACCCTGCGCAAGCTGAAGGCTGCCCAGTTCACCGCCGCCAACCCGAACCAGGTCTGCCCGGCCAAGTGGAAGGAAGGCGAGAAGACCCTGACCCCGTCGCTGGACCTGGTCGGCAAGATCTAAAGCAGTACCGGCCTGCCGCGGCCCCACGCCGCGGCGCGCCCCTCATCCCCGTGCCGGTCCCCCCGCCGGCGTGGGGGTGAACCCAAGACAGCCGAGCAAGCAAGCCGCCGCTCGCCAGCCCCTTCCACAGCTGTCTCTGCTGCCTTGGGTTCACCCCTACCCCCTCGCTGGTCCGCTACCTTTTGCAGCGGTGCCACGCCCCCTGTTTGCCTGAAGCCAGGAGAAGACCATGTTGGACGCCAACCTGCAGTCGCAGCTGAAGACCTATCTGGAGCGCGTGACCCGCCCGATCCAGATCACCGCGCACGCCGATGACGGTGCCAAGTCGCAGGAAATGCTGGAACTGCTGCAGACCCTGGAAAGCCTGTCGGACAAGATCTCGCTGCAGGTCCTGCGCGACGGCCAGGGCCGCGTGCCGTCCTTCGACCTGGGCACCCCGGGCCAGGACATCCACCTGACCTTCGCCGGCCTGCCGATGGGCCACGAATTCACCTCGCTGGTGCTGGCCCTGCTGCAGGTGGGCGGCCACCCCTCCAAGGCCACCGCCGAGCTGATCGAGCAGGTGCAGAACCTGGAAGGCGACTACCGCTTCGAAACCTACTTCTCGCTGTCCTGCCAGAACTGCCCCGACGTGGTGCAGGCGCTGAACCTGGCCGCCGTGCTCAACCCGCGCATCCAGCACGTGGCCATCGACGGCGCGCTGTTCCAGGATGAAGTGGAGAAGCGCGAGATCATGTCCGTGCCCACCGTGTACCTCAACGGTGAAGTGTTCGACCAGGGCCGCATGACCCTCGAGCAGATCGTGGCCAAGCTGGACACCAACGCCGGCAAGCGCGAAGCGGAGAAGATCGCCGCCAAGGACGCCTTCGACGTGCTGGTGGTCGGCGGTGGCCCGGCCGGCGCTGCGGCCGCAATCTACGCCGCGCGCAAGGGCATCCGCACCGGCATCGCCGCCGAGCGTTTCGGTGGCCAGGTGCTGGACACCATGGCCATCGAGAACTTCATCTCGGTGAAGGAAACCGAGGGCCCGAAGCTGGCCACCGCGCTGGAGCAGCACGTGCGCGAGTACGAGGTGGACATCATGGACCTGCAGCGCGCCAGCGCACTGGTGCCGGCCGGCGAAGACGGCCTGGTGCAGGTGCAGCTGGAAAACGGTGCGGTGCTGAAGTCGCGCTCGGTCATCCTGTCCACCGGCGCACGCTGGCGGCAGATGAACGTGCCGGGCGAAGACCAGTACCGCAACAAGGGCGTGGCCTACTGCCCGCACTGCGATGGCCCGCTGTTCAAGGGCAAGCGCGTGGCGGTGATCGGCGGCGGCAACTCCGGCGTGGAAGCGGCCATCGACCTTGCCGGCATCGTGTCGCATGTCACCTTGCTGGAGTTCGATTCCAGCCTGCGCGCCGATGAAGTGCTGCAGAAGAAGCTGCGCAGCCTGGGCAACGTGACCGTGCTGACCAGCGCGCAGACCACCGAAGTGCTCGGCGATGGCAGCCGCGTCACCGGCCTGGTCTACAAGGATCGCGTCGGTGGCGACGCGCACCGGGTGGAACTGGAAGGCATCTTCGTGCAGATCGGCCTGTTGCCCAACACTGAGTGGCTGAAGGACACCGTGGCACTGTCGCCGCGTGGCGAGATCGTCATTGATGACCGCGGGCAGACCAACCTGCCGGGCGTGTTCGCCGCAGGCGATTGCACCACGGTACCCTACAAGCAGATCATCATCGCCATGGGCGCCGGCTCCACCGCGGCACTGAGCGCCTTCGACCACCTGATCCGTTCGTCCGTGACCAAGGGCAGCGGCGCAGTGGCCGAGGCGGCCTGATCACGCGTTCCCAGGTCATCGGGGGCACCATTGCCTGCTGGGTAAGCCGGTCCGTTACCCCTGGGGTCTGAGGATGAACCTTCGCGATCTGAAATACCTGGTGGCCCTGGCCGATCACAAGCACTTCGGCCGGGCCGCCGCGTCCTGTTTCGTCAGCCAGCCCACGCTGTCCACCCAGATCCGCAAGCTGGAAGAAGAGCTGGGCGTGCCGCTGGTGGAACGCGCACCACGCAAGGTGATGCTGACCCCCGCCGGGCAGGAAGCGGCGATGCGTGCTCGGGTGATCGTGTCCGAAGTGGAACAACTGAAGGAAGCGGCGCGACGCAGCCGCGATCCGGAAGCCGGTACGGTGCGCCTGGGGATCTTCCCGACCCTGGGCCCGTACCTGCTGCCGCATGTGATCCCGCGCATCCGCGACCGCTTCCCCGAGCTGGAACTGCTGCTGGTCGAGGAAAAGAGCGACGTGCTGCTGGAACGCCTGCGCGAGGGCAAGCTGGACGCTGCGCTGCTGGCGTTGCCGGTCATCGACGATCAGCTGCATGCCGAGTTCCTGTTCGAGGAACCCTTCCTGCTGGCCGTCTCCGGCCGCCACCCGCTGGCCCGCCGCGAGCACCTGGACGTGCAGGAGCTGGCCACGCAGAAACTGCTGCTGCTGGAAGACGGCCATTGCCTGCGTGACCAGGCGCTGGAAGTGTGCCGCCTGTTCGGTGCCAACGAGAAATCCGAATTCCGCGCCACCAGCCTGGAAACACTGCGGCAGATGGTCGCTGCCGACGTGGGCATCACCCTGCTGCCGAGCCTGTCGGTGCAGCCACCGGTGCCACGCTCGAACAACATCCGCCTGCTCGACTTCACCGGCGAAGGCCGCCCAAGCCGGCGCATCGCCATGGTCTGGCGGCGCAGCTCGGCCATGCATGGCTTCCTGCTGGAGCTGGCCGACCAGTTCAAGCGCCTGCCGCAGGCCCTGTTCACCCTGGATGCCGAGGGCGTGCCCGCCGGCGAAGCGCCGAACGTGTCCGGCCCGCTGCTGAACGGCTGAGCCGGGAGAACCGGCCCGCCGCTGCGGCGGGAGTCGATTCCGGCTGCATTTGTCCCCACAATACAGTCAGGCGGCGCCAGGTGGTGCCGCCTTTTGCATGGCTTTCAATCAAGGAGCACCACCATGAACACCGCCAGCGGCCTGCCGCCGTCCATTACTGTGTCGACCTTCGACATGGACCGCCTCGAGGCCATGCTTGATTCGCCTGCGCTGAGCCAGACGCCTGCCGCGCTCGCGCTTGCCGAAGAACTCAACCGGGCCACCGTGCTGGCGCCGGACCAGATTCCCGAAGGCATCGTCATGATGCATTCGCGCGTGGAGTGCGAAGATGAAGTGTCGGGCGAGACGCATGTCCTGACCCTGGTCTTCCCCCGCGAAGCCAACGTCGATGAAGGCAAGGTGTCCGTGCTGGCCCCGGTCGGCAGCGCCCTGCTTGGCCTGGCGATCGGCCAGAGCATCGACTGGAACGCGCCCGGCGGCCGCAAGCTGCGCCTGCGCGTGACTGCGGTCCACAACGACCGTCCCTGATTACCGCTGCGCATCGCGCGCGATTCGATTTCCCTGCACCAGGAGCCGTAATGAGTACCCCGTCCAAACTGTCCCAGCTGCGCGAACTGTCGGTGGTTGTCGCCGATACCGGTGACTACGACGCGATCAAGCGCCTGCAGCCGGTGGATTGCACCACCAACCCGACCCTGGTGAAGAAGGCGCTGGACCTGCCGGTCTATGCCGAGCTGATCGAACGCGAACTGGCCTGGGGCCGCCAGCAGGATGGCGACCGCGAGGCGGTGGTGCACGCTGTGGCCGACCGCCTGACCATCGGCGTCGGCGCGCTGCTGAGCACCCTGGTGCCGGGCCGCGTGTCCACCGAAGTGGATGCCGACCAGGCCCACGACACCGCCGCCACCGTGGCCAAGGCCCGCCAGTTCATCCAGATGTACGCCGATGCCGGCGTGCCGCGCGAGAAGATCCTGATCAAGATCGCCGCCACCTGGGAAGGCGTGGAAGCCGCGCGCATCCTGCAGGCCGAAGGCATCGACTGCAACCTGACCCTGATCTTCAACCCGACCCAGGCCCTGGCGTGCAGCGAAGCCGGCGCGTTCCTGATCTCGCCGTTCGTCGGCCGCATCCTCGACTGGTACGTGGCCAACGGCCAGACCCCGGCCAACATCGATGAAGACCCGGGCGTGAAGTTCGTGCGCGGCGTATACGCCGAATTCAAGCGCCGCGGTTCGCCGACGGTGGTGATGGGCGCCTCGTTCCGTTCGACCGCGCAGATCGAAGCGCTGGCCGGCTGCGACCGCCTGACGATTTCGCCGGACCTGCTGGAGAAGCTGGACGCCGACCACGGCGAGCTGCCGCGCAAGCTGGTGGCCGGTGCGGCCGACGGCGTGGCCGTGACCCCGATCGACGCGGCGAAGTTCGCGGCGGATCTGGCGGCGGACCCGATGGCGACCGAGAAGCTGGCGACGGGTATCGATGCATTCGCCAAGGACCTGCAGGCGCTGCGCGAGCGGATCCGTACGGAACTGTGATTGCGGCGAACGGCTGAGCCCCTCGTGGCGGGGGGCTGGGTCGCGGAGAGCGGGTCATGAGGTTGGCAGGGTGGGTAGGCCGGGCAGGGGACGCTGCAAGTACGTCCATGTAAGCTCGGTCGCCGCATCCATGCGGCTCACGCCCCTGCCCGGCCTACCCACCCTGCCTTCGACAGTTTCCGGTGGCCGCCCGCCACGGAAAAAAGAAAGAAGAGCAACAGCGGGTCGCGCGCTGCGCTTGCTCGGAGCGGAGCATGGCTCCGCTCTACAAAGGGCACTGCAGGACCAAAGAAAAAGGACGCGGCGAAGGCCGCGTCCTTTTTCTTTTCCATCAGTTCGTCAGTACACAAATGCTCTTGCCCACCGTCACCGGGAAACTGTCAGGGGTGGGGCGGGTTGGGTTGGCGGGGGTGCGAGCGCCATGGATGGCGCTCACAAGCCTCCAGGGATGGATTCACGGCGTCCCCCGACAACCCAACCCGTCCCGCCAGACTCACAGCAACACAGAGCCGCTTTGGCTTTCAGCCGACTAGCAGTCGGCTCTACCAGGCTTTGGCTTCTGCCCGCCGCAGGCGGACCTCCGCGCGTCAGCGCGGCGCCTCCACATCCAGCCCGATCGGGCAGCTCACCCCGGTGCCACCAATACCGCAGTAGCCGTTCGGGTTCTTCGCCAGATACTGCTGGTGGTAGTCCTCGGCGTAGTAGTACTCCGGCGCCGGGTACACGATCTCGGTGGTGATCGGCCCGTAACCGGCCGCGTCCAGCTGCGCCTGGTACGCCTCGCGGCTGGCCAGCGCGGCGGCATACTGCGCCTCGTCGGTGGCGTGGATCGCCGAACGGTACTGGGTGCCGGTGTCGTTGCCCTGGCGCATGCCCTGGGTCGGGTCGTGGCTTTCCCAGAACAGCTGCAGCAGCCGCTCCAGGCCCACCACCGCCGGGTCGAACACCACCTGCACCACCTCGGTGTGGCCGGTCAGGCCCGAGCAGACCTCTTCGTAGGTCGGGTTCGGGGTAACGCCGCCGGCATAGCCAACCGAGGTGCTGTACACGCCCGGTTCGTTCCAGAACTTGCGCTCGGCGCCCCAGAAGCAGCCCAGCGCGAAGCGGACCTGCTGCAGGCCGGCGAAACGATCCTTCAGCGGGTGGCTGTTCACGAAGTGCTGGTTGCTGTGCAGCGGCAGCGGCTGCTCGCGGCCCGGCAGCGCCTCTTCCGGGCGCGGCAGGCGCTGCTTGAAGGCCCCGATGCCGAGGATGCCCTGGCTGATTCCCAACATGATGCGCTCCTACGCCGGCTGTCCGGCCCAATCGTCTGCGTCTGAAATGGGGTCGGACGGGCCCTGGCCCAAGTCCAGCGCGGCGATGATCTCCTCGGCCTGCGGCCGTGCCACGTCGGGAATGCCGACCCGCAGCACGCCGAACAAGGGCAGCTCGCCCATGCCGCCCAGCAGCTGCTCGCCGAACACGAAGGCCGGGATGCCGGCATCTTCCAGCGCGTGCTTGACCAGGTGGGCGTCGAACAGATTGTCGGCCTTGTACACGATGTGCATGGGCGGCTCCTCGGGACAGGGGTCCAGCATACGCCCGGGGGCTGAATGCCGGTGGTGCGTTCTGCCGGCCAGCGGCCGGCACTACCCCCATCTGCGTGTCGATACGCAATCTGCCGGCCGGCAACCCCGGAAGGTGGGTGGTAGTGCCGGCCGCTGGCCGGCAACCGCAGGCGCCACCCGGCAGCCCCGCCCCTGACGCGCTAAACTGTTGGTCTTTCTGCCTTTCTCTTTCGCCGACTCATGTCCGAGCACACCCCCGCCAGCCCCGAGACCCCCGCCGACAGCCACGAGAAGCGCGATTTCATCCGCCAGATCGTGCGCGAGGACCTGGCCAGCGGTAAGCACCAGGCGATCAAGACCCGCTTCCCGCCCGAGCCGAACGGCTACCTGCACATCGGCCACGCCAAGTCGATCTGCCTGAACTTCGGCCTGGCCGGTGAGTTCAGCGGTGTCTGCAACCTGCGCTTCGATGACACCAACCCGGCCAAGGAAGACCCCGAGTACGTCGCCGCCATCCAGGATGACGTGCGCTGGCTGGGCTTCACCTGGAACGAGCTGCGCCACGCCTCGGATTACTTCCAGACCTATTACCTGGCCGCCGAGAAGCTGATCGAGCAGGGCAAGGCCTACGTCTGCGACCTGTCGGCCGAGGAAGTGCGCGCCTACCGCGGCACCCTCACCGAGCCGGGCCGTCCGTCGCCGTGGCGCGACCGCAGCGTCGAGGAAAACCTGGACCTGTTCCGCCGCATGCGCGCCGGTGAATTCCCCGATGGCGCGCGCACCGTACGCGCCAAGATCGACATGGCCAGCGGCAACATCAACCTGCGCGATCCGGCCCTGTACCGCATCAAGCACGTCGAGCACCAGAACACCGGCAATGCGTGGCCGATCTACCCGATGTACGACTTCGCCCATGCGCTGGGCGATTCGATCGAAGGCATCACCCACTCGCTGTGCACGCTGGAATTCGAAGACCACCGCCCGCTGTACGACTGGTGCGTGGACAACGTCGATTTCGCCCATGACGATGCGCTGACCCAGCCGCTGGTCGACGCCGGCCTGCCGCGCGAAGCGGCCAAGCCGCGCCAGATCGAGTTCTCGCGCCTGAACATCAACTACACGGTGATGAGCAAGCGCAAGCTGATGGCGCTGGTCACCGAGCAGCTGGTGGACGGCTGGGAAGACCCGCGCATGCCGACCCTGCAGGGCCTTCGCCGTCGTGGCTACACCCCGGCCGCGATGCGCCTGTTCGCCGAACGCGTGGGCATCAGCAAGCAGAATTCGCTGATCGACTTCAGCGTGCTGGAAGGCGCGCTGCGCGAAGACCTGGACAGCGCCGCCGCGCGCCGCATGGCGGTCATCGATCCGGTGAAGCTGGTGCTGACCAACCTGGATGAAGGCCACGAAGAACAGCTGACCTTCAGCAACCACCCCAAGGACGAAAGCTTCGGCAGCCGCCAGGTGCCGTTCGCCCGCGAGCTGTGGATCGACCGCGAAGACTTCGCCGAAGTGCCGCCGAAGGGCTGGAAGCGCCTGGTGCCGGGTGGCGAAGTGCGCCTGCGTGGTGCCGGCATCATCCGCTGCGATGAAGTGGTCAAGGATGCCGATGGCACCATCACCGAGCTGCGCGGCTGGCTGGATCCGGAATCGCGCCCGGGCATGGAAGGCGCCAACCGCAAGGTCAAGGGCACCATCCACTGGGTCAGCGCCGTGCACGGCGTGCCGGCCGAGATCCGCCTGTACGACCGCCTGTTCTCGGTACCGAACCCGGACGACGAGTCGGAGGGCAAGACCTACCGCGACTACCTCAACCCGGAATCGCGCCGCACCGTCACCGGCTATGTCGAGCCGGCCGCGGCCAGCGCCACCCCGGAGCAGTCGTTCCAGTTCGAGCGCACCGGCTACTTCGTCGCCGACCGCCGCGACCACACCGAGGCCAAGCCGGTGTTCAACCGCAGCGTGACCCTGCGCGACACCTGGTCGGCCTGAGGACCTGCGCGGGCGCCGGGAAGGCGCCCGCACACTGCCGGACATGATCACCGCCCTCTCCGCCCTGCTCTGGTTCATCTCGCAGCATCCGCTGCTGACGTTCTTCGCAGCGATGGTGCTGGCCGTACTGGTCTCGTGGTGGCGGCGCTCATTCGGCTACGCCATCGTGGTGTTCCCGCTGGCGATGCTCAATGTCTTCCTCGGCAGCTTCCTCAACGCCACCTTCCTCAATGCGGTGGGCGAGCGTGGTGAAGCGGTGATCGTCCAGGCCGAGGAAACCAGCTCCACGCTCAACGAGCAGTACATCTGGCGCTATGAAGCGGTGCTGCACACCGCCGAGGGCCGCGATGTGGAGGTGGTGTTCCATACCAACACCGCCTCGCTGTGGCCGCTGGAAAACACCATCCGCATCCCGGCGCGCGACCAGCCGTTCGTGGTGAAGTACACGCCGGGTTTCCCGCGCAACTTCGTCATCCTCACCAACGAATCACCGCACGGCATCGCCCAGGCCCGCGCACGTGCGCGCGAGCGCGTGGACGTGGCGGCACGCAAGCTGCATTTCAGCCCGGGCAATGCCGATTTCCGCGCGGACTATCGCCGCGAGCTGGAAACCTGGCTGCGCGACCATGGCAACGATCCGCAGCAGCAATCCGACGCACGGCGGTATCGCGCCGAACTCGACGCCCTGTAACGCCAGCCCTGCCCGGCGGCTGCGCCCCACCCTGCAAACCAGGTGCCCCGATGACCACGACCGCGTCTCCCCTCCTGCCGCTGCTGCACCAGGTCCTGCTGGGCCGTGACATCGCCTGTACCGTCGATGGCCACGAACTGGTGCTGGACAGCGGCCTGCGCCTGAGCCCGCACGCGATAGGTGCCGATCCGCGCGACAACGGCGGCTGGCAGATCTCCTCGGTGATCGAGGCGCGCCATCCGGAGCTGTTCGCCGATGGCCTGTTCGAGTACCAGCACGCCGCCGGCGACAGCCAGGAGGAAGCCACGCTGTCCGGCTTCGAGAACTGGGTGCGGGTGGACCTGGCCACCCTGCAGGCCGCCATCGGCGCCGACGACGCGCCGGAACTGCAGATGCTGACCCTGCGCTACGGCGCCGAGGAAACCGGAACGCCGCTGGCGCGCGCGGTGGTGCTGGGCCCGCTGGCGCACTACCGCAGCGAACCGGCCAACGACGCCGCTGCCTGCAGCGAGGACGACCATGGCTCGTGCCCCTGCTGCCTGTTCACCCAGAGCGTGGACGTCTTCAACGACCTGCTGAAGACCCGCCAGTTCCTCGGCATCCGCCTGTTCGCCTCGCGCGATGCGGACGGCCAGTGCGAGGCCGATTGCCGGGTGAACGGCCATGACTTCCCCGCCGCCCTGCCGCTGCTGCGCGCCTACGCTGCACGCTGGCCGCAGGCCGGGCTGGAGTTCCGCAAGCAGTACGTGGTGGTCCGCACCGACCTGGACGACTGAGCAGACACCCGCGGTGCACCCGGCTGCCGCTACACTGCGCGCCGGCTACCGAACCCGCTGCACCTCTTCCCTTCCACACGAGGCACCCCCGCGATGCTGTACGCGCAAGTCCACCTGACCCTTCCCGCCTGGATCCACGACCAGATCGACCTGGATCGTCGCTATCCCGGCGATGAGGCCAAGGTCGCGCTGGCCATCGAGCTGTCGCGGCTGAACATCGAACACGCCAGTGGTGGCCCGTTCGGCGCGGTGGTGTTCGGGCCGGAAGACAAGGTGATCGCCGCCGGCGTGAACCGGGTGATGCCGCATGCGACCTCGCTGGCGCATGCCGAGAACATGGCCTACATGCTGGCCCAGCAGCGCCTGCAGACCCCGCGCCTGAACGCCGTGCTGTCGCCGATCACCCTGGCCACCAGCTCGCAGCCGTGCTGCCAGTGCTACGGCGCCACCGTGTGGGCCGGCATCGACCGCCTGCTGATCGGCGCCAGTTCGGCCGATGTGGAAGCACTGACCCCATTTGATGAAGGCCCGCTGCCCGCCGACTGGGTGGGTGAGCTCAACAAGCGCGGCATTGAAGTCGTGCAGGGCCTGAACCGTGATGACGCCCGCAGCGTGCTGCGCGCCTATGGAGAGAGTGATGGCGCCCGTTACTGAGGCCGGCATCGGCCTGCTGTGCCTGTGCCGCCAGGGCTTCGAGCCCGAACTGGCCGGCGAACTGCAGTTCCGCGCCGGTGAAGCCGGTTTCGCGGGCTATTCGCGCACCCAGCGCAATGATGGCTACGTGCTGTTCATGTGCGACGAAGCCGCTGCGCTGGCACCGCGCCTGCGCTGGCGCGAACTGATCTTCGCCCGGCAGAAGCTGGTAGTGCTGGCCGAACTGCCGCAGCTGGATCCGGCTGACCGCATCACCCCGATGCTGGAGGTGCTGGCCGATGCGCCGCGCTTCGGCGACCTGTGGGTGGAGCACCCCGATTCGGATGCCGGCAAGCCGCTTTCGGGGCTGGCCCGCGCCTTCGGCAATGCGCTGCGCCCGGCGCTGCGCAAGGCCGGCAAGCTGACCGACAAGCCCAATGCGCGCCTGCCGCGCCTGCACGTGGTGTTCGTCGACGGTACCCATGCCTTCGTCTGCGTGGCCGACCCGGCCGACAGCGCACCGTGGGCGCTGGGCATTCCGCGCCTGAAGCTGCTGCCCGAAGCGCCCTCGCGCTCGGCGCTGAAGCTGGACGAAGCGCTGCTGACCCTGCTGACCCCGGAAGAACGCGAGGCACTGGCAAAGCCCGGCATGCGTGCCGCCGACCTCGGTGCCGCACCGGGTGGCTGGACCTGGGTGCTGACCCGCCAGCACATGCATGTGCTGAGCATCGACAACGGCCCGCTGCGCCAGCACGTGCTGGACACCGGCCTGGTCGAGCACCTGCGTGCCGATGGTTTCCACTGGCACCCGGACCAGCCGTTGGACTGGATGGTCTGCGACATGGTCGAGCAGCCGCGGCGCGTGGCCGAACGCATGGCCACCTGGTTCCGTGAAGGCTGGTGCAGGCACGCGATCTTCAACCTGAAGCTGCCGATGAAGAAGCGCTGGGACGAAACCCGCCTGTGCCTGGACCTGTTCCAGGAGCAGGCCGGCAAGCCGCTGGTGGTGCGTGCCAAGCAGCTCTACCACGACCGCGAAGAGATCACCGTACTGGCCTCGCCGCTGCGCTGAGACACGACGTCCGCCGGGCCTGGCCCGGCGCTACCAGGAACACGCCCGCATGCACTTTCGACTGATTCCACTCCTGATGGCCCTGCTGCCGGCCGTTGCATCGGCGCAGGTGGCCCTGCCTCCGCCGGCACAGAGTGCGCCGCTGCGCGACGACAGCGGCGTGGTACGCCAGCAGTCGCTGGCCAGTGGCCGCGTCACCGGCAGCGTCGACATCGCCGTGCCGCTGGGCGAAACGCCGGTGACCGTGCGCTCGGTCAGCCCGGCCAGCGTGGTCGGCCAGTACCGCATCCACTTCGCCGCATTGGACGTGGACGGCGATGGCTTCATCAGCCGCGAAGAAGCGCAGGCCAACCCCGCGCTGACCGATGAATTCAATTCGCTGGACGTGAAACACCGCGGCAAGCTGGACCGCACCGACCTGGCCGGCTGGCTGATCGACTGATCCGCCTTCGCGATGTTCATCCACGCATGGCGTGGATCTACTGACTTGATTCCAAATGTCCATCCACGCATGGCGTGGATCTACAGGGGTAGCGCCGGGCCACGCCCGGCGGCATCTGTGAACCGCGCGGCGCGCTCGCCGGGCATGGCCCGGCGCTACCCGCTTACACGCCGGCGGCGCGCTTCCAGAATGCCTGCACCAGCGGCGGCCACTTGCCGACGCAGCCCAGCGCGCGGCCGCGGGCCAGGGTCAGGTGCATTTCGTCGTTGGAGAACAGGCGGTTGATCGCATCGAAGCTGTAGGCGGCGATGTGATTGTCACTGCGACGCTCGCGTGCCCAGCGCTGCAGGCGCTGCGGCGACAGGCGCGGCTGGCCACGGCGCTCGGCCGACGGCGCCAGCCACTGCTGAAGGGCGGCGACGTCGCGCAGCCCCAGGTTCACGCCCTGCCCGGCCAGCGGATGCACCACGTGGGCAGCATCGCCCAGCGCCAGCACGCGGCCGGCCACGTAGTGGCGGGCCAGCTGACGTCGCAGCGGGAACGCTGCACGCGGCGAGGCCAGGCGCAGCTCACCCAGGCGCGCGGCGAAGGCGCGGGTCAGTTCACGGTTGAAGGCCGCTTCGTCCAGCGCCAGCACGCGTGCAGCCTCGTCCTCGGGCAGGGTCCAGACAATCGAGCTGCGGCGCTCGGCCACCGGCAGCAGGGCCAGCGGCCCGCCCGGCAGGAAGCGCTGCCAGGCCGTGGCCTGGTTCGGCAGCTCGCTGTCCACATAGGCCACCACGCCACGCTGGTGGTAGTCGTGGCGCTCGACCTCGATCCCGGCCAGCTGGCGCAGGGTCGATTCGGCGCCATCGGCAGCCACGGCCAGTGCGGCATCCAGGCGACGGCCATCGTCCAGGCGCAGGCGCACGCCCTCGTCGTCCTGCTCCAGCGCTTCCACCCGCGCCGGGCAGTGCAGCTGCACGCCGGCTGCCGGCAGCGCCGCCCACAGGCGGTCCTGCAGCAGTCCGTTCTCGACGATGTAGCCCAGCTCGCGACGGCCGAAGCGATCGGCATCGAACAGCAGGTCCTCGCCACCGGCCGCATCCCACACCTGCATGCGCCGGTACGGCCAGGCACGGGCCTGGGCGATCGATGGCCACACGCCGAGGCGCTGCAGCAGCTGTACGTTGTCGGCCGCGAAGGCGAACACGCGCAGGTCCGGCTGCGCGGCCTGCCACGGCGGCGGCTCGCGGCCTTCGACCAGGGCGACCGACAGGCCGGCATCGGCCAGCGCCAGCGCACAGGCGGCACCGACCACGCCACCGCCGACGATGGCCACGTCCAGGCGCATGCGGCGGCTCATGCGGCCTCCCCACGGCACAGGCGCGGTACATCACCGCGGAAGCCCATCGCACCGCCGACCAGCATCGACTGCACCGAGGCACGCTGGGCCGCCACCAGGCCCAGGCTGCGCAGCGGCCGCAGCAGCGGCGCCGGGTTGCTGGTCAGCCGCGCCAGGCCACCGGAGAACGCCACCGTCTGCCGGCGGTCCTCCTCGCGGCGGGCCACGTAGGCCTGCAGCAGGGCATCGCTGCCGGCATCGGCGGCGCCGTCTTCCAGCAGCTCGGCCAGGGTCAGCGCATCACGCAGGCCCAGGTTGAAGCCCTGCGCCCCCAGCGGATGGATGGTCTGCGCCGCATTGCCCAGCAGCACGGTGCGCTGTCCGGCCAGCGCGCGCGCCAGTACCTGGATGAGCGGGTAGGCACTGCGCGGGCCTGATTCAAGCAGGCGGCCGGCACGCCAGCCGAGCGCGTTCTGCAGGCGCTGCAGCCAGGCGGCATCGTCCAGCGCCATCACCGCCTCGGCCTGGTCACGGCCCACGCCGTGCACGCAGCCGAAGTGGCGGTCGCCGCGCGGCAGCAGGGCCGTCGGCCCGGTGTCGGTGAAGCGCTCCCAGGCACTGCCATCGGGCGCGCGTTGGCTGCGCACGCGTGCGACGAACAGGGTCTGCTGGAAGTCATGGCGGTCGACCTCGATGCCCAGCGCGCCGCGCACGCCACTGGCGGTGCCATCGGCGCCGACCACCAGCCGTGCCTGCAGGACGCGCTCGCCGCTCTCGTCGGCCACGCGCACCTGGCGATGGCCGTCGACCACCTCGCCCAGGCCAAGGAAGCGCATCGGGCGGTAACGGTGCAGGCGCGGCAGTTCCTGCAGGCGCGCTTCCAGCGCCTGGCCGAAATCGCGCGCCACCACCACCTGGCCGAACCAGGGCCGGTCGTAATCGGCCGCATCGAGCTGCACGTGGCCGAAATCACCGGCCCGGCTGACATGGATGCGCCGGATCGGGCCGGGCGCCATCGCCAGCTTCTGCATCACCCCCAGCGCGGTCAGCGCGTTGACGGTGGCGGCGGCGAAGCTGAGGTTGCGCTGGTCGAACACCGCCGGCAGTTCGCCGGCCGGGCTGGCCTCGAGCAGGCCCACGTCCAGGCCCAGCCGGTCCAGGGCGATGGCCAGGCTGGCTCCCACCAGACCGCCACCGACGATCAGCACGTCATGTCGTTCACTCATGAGCCAATGATACGCGCTCGCTGCCGAACCCTGCGCCGACCCGCGCGGCGGGCTAGAATGAAAGCTGAATCCGCTCCGGGCCCGCTGCCATGTCCGACACCGCCAACCGCGCCTTCGTCCTTTCCGTGCTTGTGCTGTTGCTGGCGGCGACCCGGGTCAACCACTTCGCGGCCATCCCCGATGCGTCGTGGGCGGTGTTCTTCATCGGTGGTTTCTACCTGGCGCGCTGGACGCGCTGGGCGTTCCCGCTGCTGATGGTCTTTGCCGTACTGGTGGACTGGATCGTGATCCGCAGCAGCGGGCTGGATTTCTGGCAGCACTACTGCGTGTCGCCCGGTTACTGGCTGCTGCTGCCGGCGTACTTCTCGCTGTGGGCCGGTGGCCTGCTGCTGGGCCGCAACTACCACGGCGCGCACTGGTCGACGCTGGGCAAGGGCGTGCTGCTGCTGGTGGCCTCGGTGGCGCTGTGCCACCTGCTGGCGCAGGGTGGCTTCTACTGGACCACCCGCAACGTGGCCGAGCCGACCGTGGCCGGCTGGGCGCAGAACTACGCACAGTGGTTCGGCCCCTACCTGCGCACCACCGCCCTCTACGTGGCGCTGGCCGCCGCCCTGCAACTGGCCGTGGAGCAGGTGCTGAAGCTGCAGCAGGCCCGCCGCGACATCCACCACTGAGCGATCGCATGGGCCACCGTCTTTCGCGCATCTATACCCGCACCGGCGATGATGGCAGCACCGGCCTCGGCGATGGCAGCCGGGTCGGCAAGGACGACCTGCGCGTGGCCTCGTACGGCACGGTGGACGAAGCCAATGCCGCCCTTGGCCTGCTGCTGGCCGCCGCGCTCCCCGACGACGTGCGCGCGCTGGTGGTCCATCTGCAGCACCAGTTGTTCGACCTGGGCGCCGAACTCTGCGTGCCCGGCCACGCCGCCATCCACGCCGCCGACATCTCGGCGCTGGAACAGCAGCTGGACCACTACAACGCCGACCTGCCGATGCTGAAGGAATTCATCCTGCCGGCCGGCGGCGAAGCGGCCGCGCGCTGCCACCTGGCACGCACCATCGTGCGCCGTGCCGAGCGTGAGACCGTCGCCCTGGCGCGGGTGGAAAGCGTGCGCAGCGAGGCGCTGCAATACCTCAACCGGCTGTCGGACCTGCTGTTCGTGCTGTCGCGGGTGCTGGCCCGCGCCGACGGCCACGGCGAGGCCCTGTGGCAGCCGCAGCACCGGCAGCGCTGATCCCCGATGCTGGTCTATACCCACCCCTCCTGCCTGCTGCACGATCCCGGCCCCGGCCATCCCGAATGCCCGCAGCGGCTGCAGGTGGTACTCGATGCCCTGCACCAGGCCTTCCCCGGCCAGCTGGAATGGCGGCAGGCACCGCCCGCCAAGTTCGGTGAACTGAGCCGGGTACACGACAGCGCCCTGCTCGACTTCGTGCTGCAGCCGCAGACCACGCCGCTGCGCCAGCTGGACATGGACACCTGGACCTCGCCCGGCTCGGCCAGTGCCGCCGTGCATGCCGCCGGTGCCGGCGTGGCCGCGGTCGATGCGGTGATGCTGGGCGATGACCCCTTGGCCTTCTGCGCGGTGCGCCCGCCCGGCCACCACGCCACCAGCAGTACGGCGATGGGCTTCTGCCTGCTCAACAACATCGCCGTGGCCGCCGCCTACGCCCGCGACCGGCACGGGCTGGAACGCATCGCGGTGGTGGACTTCGACGTCCACCACGGCAACGGCACCCAGGACATCTTCCAGCACGACGCCCGGGTGTCGTACTACAGCACCCACCAGGCCGGGCTGTTCCCCAATTCGGGCCTGCGCCGCGACCGTGGCGCCGGCAACCTGATGAACATCCTGCTGCCCCCGGGCAGTGGCGGGTTCCGCTTCCGCAATGTCTGGGCCGACGAGATGCTGCCGGCCATCGACGACTTCCGCCCGCAGCTGCTGCTGGTCTCGGCCGGCTTCGACGCCCACCTGCGCGACCCGCAGGCCGACCTGATGCTGGAAACCGACGATTTCGCCTGGGTCACCGCCGAACTGCATGCGCTGGCCCGCCGCCATGCAGCCGGCCGGGTGGTATCCATGCTCGAGGGCGGCTACGACCTGCAGGCCCTGTCCGAATGCACCGTGGCCCATGTCCAGGCCCTGCTGGACGGGGCCGCCGGACCACGGGCTGGATGAACCCGAACCGCCAGCAGGGGGGCGCCTTCATTGCCCCTATGCAGCGGATGGGGCAATCTACCGTCCGTTTTCGCCCGAATCCGAACCGCGTGCGCCGAGCCCTCCGCCTGCTTCCCCTGCCCCTGAGCATCGCCGTCTGCCTTCCCGCGATGGCCGATGACAAGCCGCTCAACTGGGGCCTGTGCCCGGCAACCGAGGTCATTCCCGCCTTCACCGATGCCCCCACCCCGGTGCCCGGGCAGGACAAGGCCGCCGCCAGCGCCGAGCGCGAGCAGCAGCCCACCGACATCGAGGGTGACCAGCTGCTGGGCACCACCACCGTGCCGCAGTACCAGGGCAACGTGGCGCTGCGCCGTGGCGACCAGTTCGTCGGTACCGACAAGCTCAGCTTCGACACCGAGAGCGGCAACTACATCGCCGACGGCAATGTCCGCTACCAGGACGCGTCGATCCGCATGATCGCCAAGCGTGCCGAAGGCAACCAGGAAAGCGACACCCACAAGATCACCGACATCCAGTACCAGCTGGTGTCGCGCCGTGGCAACGGCGATGCCGAATCGGTCGACCTGCAGGGCGCCGTCGGCCAGATGCACCGTTCGACCTACACCACCTGCGATCCCTCGCAGCCGGTGTGGAAGCTGTCGGCGCCGGAAATCGAAGTGGACAACGACGAAGGCTTCGGCACCGCGCGCAATGCCGTGCTGCGCATCGGCAAGGTGCCGGTGCTGTGGGCGCCGTACTTCAAGTTCCCGATCGACGACCGCCGCAAGACCGGCCTGCTGTTCCCGCAGCTGGGCATGTCCGGCCGCAACGGCTTCGACTACGCCCAGCCGATCTACCTGAACCTGGCGCCGAACTACGACGACACGCTGACGCCGCGCTACATGAGCCGGCGCGGCCTGATGCTCGACAACGAGTTCCGCTACCTCTACAACGGCGGCCGCGGCGAGCTGCTGACCGCCTACATGCCCAACGACGAGCTGCGCGACCGCGACCGCGGCCGGGTGATGTTCAACGGTTACCACAACGTGGACAGCCACTGGCAGGCACGCGCCAACCTGGCCTGGGTCAGTGACGAGCGCTATGTCGAGGACTTCGCCAACCGCCTGGTCGGCGTGACCGCGTCCAACCTGCAGAGCACCATCGGCCTGTACGGCACCGGCAAGGACTGGACCGCCGGCATCATGGCCGACCGCTGGCAGCTGACCGATTACACCCTCAACGAGAGCGCGCTGGCCTACAACCGCCAGCCGCGGCTGTACTTCAACTGGGACAAGTCGCTGCTGCCGTGGCTGGAAACCGGCATCTATTCCGAAGCCGTGCGCTTCACCCACGACGACATCAACTTCAAGTACGACGCCGACGCCGGTGAAGACCTGCAGTACACCCGCAACGGCCTGACCCAGCGGGTGTACGGCGGTTCGCGCCTGGACCTCAAGCCGTACGTGTCGTTCCCGATCAGCGGCGCGGCCTGGTACGTCACCCCGACGCTGGCCTACCGCTACACCGCCTACCAGCTTGACCGCGGCCTGGCCGACAGCATCCGCAGCAACGTGCTGGCCTCGCAGAACGTCGATACGAGCACGCTGACCGCCGATCAGCTGCGCGGCAACACCTCGCCGACCCGCGCCCTGCCGATCGCCAGCCTCGACGCCGGCCTGTTCTTCGACCGTGACACCACGATCGGCGGCAAGTCCTTCCTGCAGACCCTGGAGCCGCGCCTGTTCTACCTGCGCACGCCCTACCGCAACCAGGACGACCTGCCGATCTTCGATACCCGTGACTTCACCTTCAGCTGGGGCCAGCTGTTCCGCGACTCGCGCTATACCGGCGCCGACCGCCAGAACGACGCCAACCAGCTGACCGTGGCGCTGAGCACCCGCTTCATCGACCAGACCACTGGCAGGGAACGCTTCTCGGCCTCGATCGGCCAGATCCAGTACTTCGACGAGTCGCGGGTGACCGTGACCCCGGGCGGCGCCCCGGTGGAAAAGGGCAAGTCGGCCTGGATCGCCGATTCGAACTACATGATCAACGACCGCTGGACCCTGGGCGCCACCTATCAGTGGGACCCCAAGTACAAGCGCGAGGATCTGGCCAGCGTCCGTGCCCGCTACCTGATGCCGAACGACGGCGTGGTCAACCTGAGCTACCGCTACCGCATCAACGCCGGTGCGGCGGCCAACGCCACCAAGGAACAGCGCACCCTGCTGGAACAGGCCGACCTGTCGTTCCTGTACCCGCTGAACGAGCGCTGGAGCCTGGTGGGCCGCTATTACTACTCCATCCAGGACAGCAAGCCGCTGGAAATCATCGGTGGCGTGCAGTGGGACAGCTGCTGCCTGGCGGTCCGCGCCGTGGCCCGCCGCTACGTGCGCAACCGCGAAGGTGAACTGAACAATTCCATCCAGCTCGAGTTCGTGCTCAAGGGCCTGAGCTCGCTGGGCCAGGACACGGACCGCACTCTGCGCCGTGCTATCCTCGGCTACAACCGCGACGACCTCTATCTCGTGCCGCCCAGCAACACCGGGGCGACCCGGGACGACTACGATCCAAACCAGATCCCATGACCAAGAGCTTCCCCGTCCTACTCGCTTCGCTGCTGGCCGTGTCCAGCGTGTCCGCCCCCCTCCAGGTCATCGCCCAGGAGGCTCAGCCGCTGGACCGCATTGCAGCCATCGTCGATGAGGACGTGGTCCTGCAGAGTGAACTGCAGCGCGCGATCATCAACATCAAGGCCCAGTACGCCGGCCGCGAGAACCAGCTGCCGCCCGATGACGTGCTCAGCCGCCAGGTCCTCGAGCGCCTGGTGCTGGTCAAGCTGCAGGTCGCCCGCGCCCAGGGCAGCGGCATCCGCATCAGCGACCAGGAACTGAACCAGGCGATGAACTCGATCGCCCAGCAGAACGGTTCCAACCTGGACGCCCTGCGTCAGCGCCTGGCCAGCGACGGCATTGATTTCGCCGATTTCCGCTCTTCGGTGCGTGACGAGATCACCGTGCAGCGCCTGCGCCAGAGCTTTGCGCAGAGCCGCATCAGCGTCAGCGAGGGCGAGGTCGATGCTGCCCTGAAGCAGCAGGCCACCGCCGGCAACCAGTACCACCTGGCACACATCCTGGTGGCCCTGCCCGACGGCGCCACTGCCGAGCAGATCGCCACCGGCCAGAAGAAGGCCGACGGCGTGAAGGCGCTGCTGGACAAGGGCGAGCTGGACTTCAACGCTGCCGCCGTGCGCTATTCCGACAGCCCCAACGCGCTGGAAGGCGGCGACCTGGGCTGGCGTACCCTGGATGAAATCCCGGCTGCATTCGCCCAGATGATGGAGCAGATGAAGCCCGGCGACGTGGTCGGCCCGATCCGCGGCCCGAGCGGCTTCCAGCTGCTGAAGGTGGTGGAAGTGCGTGATGCCAACGCCGCCGCCGGCAACCACACCGTGACCGAGTACCACGGCCGCCACATCCTGGTGCGCGTGGACGACAACCAGACCGACGCGGCCGCCAAGGCCAAGATCGATACCCTGCGTGCCCGCATTGCCGGTGGTGCCGATTTCCAGGCCGTTGCCAAGGAATCCTCGGAAGACGCCAACAGCAAGGGTCAGGGCGGCGATCTGGGCTGGTTCCCGGCCGATGCCTTCGGTCCGGCGTTCGGCCAGCAGGTCGAGGGCATCCAGGATGGCGGCGTCAGCCAGCCGTTCCGTACCGATGCCGGCTGGCATATCGTGCAGCGCGTTGCCACGCGCCAGACCGACGTGACCAGCGACAACCAGCGTGCCCAGGTCCGCGAGACCATCGGCCGCCGCAAGCTGGAAGACGAGTACAACCGTTTCCTGCAGGAACTGCGTGGCGAAGCCTACGTCAGCTTCCGCAGTGGCGACCGCGCGGAAAACACCGCCACGCCGCAGCAGCCCTGACCGATGCGCCCCGAGCTCGCTCTGGTACCGGGCGAGCCGGCGGGGATCGGCCCGGAGCTGTGCGTCCGCCTTGTCCAGCAGCCGCGTGATGATTGCCGGCTGCTGGCCTTCGCCGACCCGGACACCCTGCGCGCAGCTGCGGCCGCGCTGAAGCTGCCCCTGCAGCTGCTGCCCGAGGATGCCGAGGCCCGCCTGCCGGGCGATCTGCGCCTGCGTCCGCTGGCCAATGCCACCCCCAGCCATTTCGGCCAGACCCACCCCGCCAATGCGGGTGCGGTGATCGGCGCGTTGCTGGCCGCCGGCCAGGCCTGCCTCTCCGGCGAGCTGCATGGCGTGGTCACCGGCCCGGTGCACAAGGCGGTCATCAACCAGGGCGGTATTGCCTACAGCGGCACCACCGAACTGCTGGCCGACCAGGCCGGGGTGAAGGTGGTGATGATGCTGGCCAACGACATCGTACGCGTGGCCCTGGCCACCACCCACCTGCCGTTGCGCGAGGTGGCCGATGCCATCACCACGCCCAGCCTGGAACACACCCTGCGCACCGTGCATGCCGCGCTGCGCCGCGAGTTCGGCCTGCCCGCGCCCCGCATCGCCGTGCTCGGCCTGAACCCGCATGCCGGCGAAGACGGCCACCTCGGCCGCGAGGAACTGGACCTGGTCATTCCCCTGCTGCAGCGCCTGCGCGCGGAGGGCATGGACCTGGTCGGGCCGCTGCCGGCCGATACCGCCTTCCTGCCGGCCAAGCTGGCCGGTTTCGACACCGTGCTGGCCATGTACCACGACCAGGGCCTGCCGGTGCTGAAGTATTCCGGCTTCGAACAGGCCGTGAACCTGACCCTGGGCCTGCCCTACCCGCGCGTGGCCGTCGACCACGGCACGGCGCTGGAGCTGGCCGGGCGTGGCATCGCCGACCCCTCCAGCCTGCAGGCCGCAACGGCGCTGTGTGCGCGGCTGGCCCGGCAACGTACACTGAGCGCATGAATTCCCCGCATTCCCCCTCCGGCCCGGTGTTCACCGCCCCGGCCAAGAAGCAGCTTGGCCAGCATTTCCTGGCCGACCGCCACTACATCGACAAGATCGTGATGGCGGTCAATCCCAAGGACGGTGACCGCCTGGTCGAGATCGGCCCCGGCCAGGGCGCGATCACCCTGCCCCTGCTGCGTGTTCATCCGAAGCTGACGGTGATCGAGTTCGACCGCGACCTGATCGCGCCGCTGACCGCCGCCGCCGAACCGCTGGGCGATCTGACCATCGTCCAGGGCGACGTGCTGCGCGTGGATTTCACCGCGCTGGCCGCCGGCGAGCCGATCCGCCTGGTCGGCAACCTGCCCTACAACATCTCCTCGCCCATCCTGTTCCACGCGCTGGAGCACGCCGCGGTCGTCCGCGACATGCACTTCATGCTGCAGAAGGAAGTGGTGGACCGCATGGCCGCCGGCCCGGGCAGCAAGGTCTATGGCCGCCTCAGCGTGATGCTGCAGGCCTACTGCCAGGTCACCTCGCTGTTCGTGGTGCCGCCGGGCGCGTTCCGGCCGCCGCCGAAGGTCGATTCGGCCGTGGTGCGTCTGGTGCCGCGCGATCCGGCCAGCGTCACCATCGCCGACCACAAGCGCTTTGCCGAGGTGGTCAAGGCCGCCTTCGGTCAACGCCGCAAGACCCTGCGCAATGCGCTCAACAACGTCGTGACGGCCGAGCAGTTCGTGGCCGCCGGCGTGCGCCCCGATGCCCGTGCCGAACAGCTGGATGTGGCTGAATTCATCGCTTTGGCCAATGCCACCTGATTACACTGCCGGTATGGAAGACGCTGACGTTTACGCCATTACTGTCGAGGTTGCTCCGCGTTTCCTCGATGATCAATCCGCGCCGGAAGACGGCCGGTATGCGTTCGCCTACACGATCCGCATCCACAACCAGGGGCGCGTTGCCGCACGCCTGGTCGCCCGCCACTGGCGCATCACCGATGCCAACGGTCGCGTCGAGCATGTCGATGGCGATGGGGTGATCGGCGAACAGCCGCGCCTGCGCCCGGGTGAAGACTTCCGTTACACCTCCGGTGTCATGCTCGGGACCGACCACGGGACCATGCAGGGTCACTACGACATGGTTGCCGATGACGGCACCGAATTCGCCGCGCCGGTCGCACCTTTCGTGCTGGCCGTGCCGCGTACCCTGCACTGACACGGAGGCCGGACGATGAGTGTATGGGCGATCGGCGACCTGCAGGGCTGCTACGACGTTACCCAGCGACTGCTGGAAAAGATCCGCTTCGACCCGGCGCAGGACACCCTGTGGTTCTGTGGCGACCTGGTCAACCGCGGCGGGCAGTCGCTGGAAACCCTGCGCCTGGTGCATTCGCTGCGCGAGCACAGCGTGGTGGTGCTGGGCAACCATGATCTTTCGCTGCTGGCTGTCGGTGCACGCACCGAAGAAGAGCAGCGCAAGGTCAACCCGGACCTGCTGCGCATCGTGCAGGCCGAGGACCGCGACGAACTGCTGGACTGGCTGCGCCTGCAGAAGCTGGTGCACGTGGACCGCGAGCTGGGCTGGATGATGGTGCATGCCGGCCTGGCGCCGAAGTGGACCACGCAGATGGCAGAGAAGCACGCCGCCGAGGTGGAAGTGCAGCTGCATGGCGCCGGCTACCGCAAGCTGTTCCGCAACATGTATGGCGACAAGCCGAGCTGGGCACCGAACCTGTCCGGCTACGACCGCTCGCGCGCGATCATCAACGTGCTCACCCGCATGCGCTACTGCACCCCGCGCGGGCGCATCGGCATCGAGGACAAGGGCACGCCGGGCACCCAGGAACAGGGCCTGTACCCCTGGTTCGAAGTGCCGGGCCGGGTCGAGCGCGACCTGAAGGTGGTCTGTGGCCACTGGTCGGCGCTGGGCCTGACCATCACCCAGGGCGTGCACGCCATCGACACCGGTGCGGTGTGGGGCGGCAAGCTCACCGCCATCCAGCTCGATACCGATGAACTGCGCGTGGTGCAGGTGCCCGGCCGTGATGTGCCGGCACCGGTGGCCAATGCACGCCCGCCGGCACGACCGGCGCATGAGCGGCCGGCCGCGGCTGCGCAGGACAAGGACAAGGAAGCGGCCGCAGCACCGGCTGCCAGCCGTGGCCCGCGTCGTCGCCGTCGTCGTGGCGGTGGTGGTGGTGGCAACGGCAACAGCGCGCCGCCGCAGGGCTGAGGCCTGTACGGGTAGAGTCGACTGTCAGTCGACTCGCGCGCGCCGCGCGGGGTTTTCCGCGATTTGATGGAGGAGCAGTCGACCAACGGTCGACTCTACCCAGGGTCAGCGACGCACGTAGTGCACGAACCGGAACGCGTAGGCGTGGCGCGCATCAGCCGGATGCGGCTCACTGCTGGTTTCCTGCCAGATGCCCGGATCCACCTCGGGGAAATGGGTGTCGGCGGGCACCTCGGCATCCACCCAGGTGAGGTACAGATCGCTGGCCTGGTCCAGCAGCTGGCGGAAGATCTCGCCGCCACCGATGATGCACAGCTCGCTGGCACCCTCGCCCTCCGCAATGGCCCTTGCTTCATCCAGCGAGGCCACCGCGCGCATGCCCTCGAACGGCACCTGGCCGCTGCGGGTCAGTACCAGGTTGGTCCGCCCCGGCAGCACCCGGCCGATCGACTCGGCGGTCCTGCGCCCCATCAGGATCGGTTTGCCCAGGGTGAGCGCCTTGAAGTGCTTGAAGTCGTCCGGCAGGTGCCAGGGCATGGCGTTGCCCTGGCCGATGCCACGATTGCGGTCCAGTGCCACGATCATCGAGAGTTTCATTGCACTCACACCGCCACCGGGGCCTTGATGGCCGGGTGCGGGTCGTAACCATCGATGCGGATGTCGTCGAACTGGAAGCCGAACAGATCGGTCACCTCCGGGTTCAGCCACAGCTTCGGCAGCGCGCGCGGTTCACGCGACAACTGCTCGCGCGCCTGCTCGTAGTGGTTCGAATACAGGTGCGCATCGCCCAGGGTGTGCACGAAGTCGCCCACGCCCAGGCCGGTGGCCTGCGCCACCATGTGGGTCAGCAGCGCGTAGCTGGCGATGTTGAACGGCACGCCCAGGAAGATGTCACCGCTGCGCTGGTACAGCTGGCAGCTGAGCTTGCCATCCACCACGTAGAACTGGAACAGGTTGTGGCACGGCATCAGCGCCATCTGCGAAAGCTCGCCCACGTTCCAGGCGCTGACCACCAGCCGCCGCGAATCGGGGTTGCGCTTGATCTCGTCCACCAGCCACTGCATCTGGTCGATCTCGCGGCCATCGGCGGTGGCCCAGCTGCGCCACTGCTTACCGTAGACCGGGCCGAGGTCGCCGTTCTCGTCGGCCCACTCGTCCCAGATGCGCACCTGGTTGTCCTTCAGGTAGCCGATATTGGTATCGCCCTTCAGGAACCACAGCAGCTCGTGGATGATCGAGCGCAGGTGCAGCTTCTTGGTGGTGACCAGCGGGAAGCCTTCGTTGAGGTCGAAGCGCATCTGCCAGCCGAACACGCTGCGGGTACCGGTACCGGTGCGGTCACTCTTCTCCGCACCGTGCTCAAGCACATGCGAGAGCAGGTCCAGGTAGGCCTTCATGCCTTGCCCTCCGCGGCCACCAGCGGCTGCGGCTGCAGCACCGGCGCGCGGCGCGACAACGCCAGCAGCACCAGGCCGAAGGCGATGAGCGGCACGCACAGGATCTGGCCCTTGGTCAGCCAGCCGAAGGCCATGTAGATGCCGTTGTCCGGCATGCGCACGAACTCCACCGCGAAGCGGAAGATGCCGTACAGCAGCGCGAACAGGCCACCGATCAGGTAGCGGTGGCGCGGCTTGGCCGATACCACCCACAGCACCACGAACATCACCAGGCCTTCCAGGAACGCTTCATACAGCTGCGACGGATGGCGGGCGTACGGGTTCAGTGCGCCGCTGGCGAACTGCGCCTGCAGGGTGGCAGTGTCGAGCTGGTTCAGCGGTGCCGGCAGGCCGGACGGGAAGACCACGCCCCAGCTGCCATCGGTGTACTTGCCCCACAGCTCGGCGCCGATGAAGTTGCCGATGCGGCCGAAGCCCAGGCCCAGCGGCACCAGCGGGGCCATGAAATCCATGGTGTCGAAGAAGTGCAGCGCGTGCTTGCGCGACCACCACCAGCAGGCCGCGATGACGCCCAGCAGGCCGCCGTGGAAGCTCATGCCGCCGTCCCACACCTTGAACAGCAGCAGCGGGTTGTGCAGGAAATCGCCCAGCGCATAGAACAGCATGTAGCCGATGCGCCCGCCCAGGACCACGCCGAGCATCGCGTAGAACAGCAGGTCGGAGAACCCGTTGGCATCGACGCCCGGCAGGCGGCCTTCGGCGATGCGCTTGCGGCCCAGCAGCCAGGCTGCAGTGAAGCCCAGCAGGTACATGATGCCGTACCAGTGCACCTTGATCGGCCCCAGCGAAAGGGCGATGGGGTCGATGTCGTGGAAATAGATCATGGAAGCTGCCTTGCGGGAGTACGGGTATTTTACGGCTCAACCCAGGATCTGCGGGGTGTCGGGCAGGCCGCCATCATCGGACCGCGTGGCGGCCGGAAAGTGCCCCTCCACCAGCGCGGAGACCTCGTCGATGGCGCTGCGCAGCGCCTCGACCGGGTTGGACCCGCGCAGGCCCTCGCGCAGATGGGTGCAGATCCGCTGCCACTGCGCCGGGCTGACCCGGCCGTGCAGGCCGCGGTCGGCCACGATCTCGATGGCGTGGTCGGCCAGCAGCAGGTAGATCAGCACGCCGTTGTTGTGGTGGGTATCCCAGGTGCGCAGCTGGGCGAAGGCCTGCTCGGCCGCCTGCCGCGGGGTCACGCCCCGCCACAGCGCGTGCAGCGGCAGGTCCGCCTCCACCGCGAACATCACCTGGCCGCCATGGCGTGCCTCGCCGGTGGCGATGGCCTCGGTGATGGCCTGCAGGGTGGCCGGCGGGAACGCACGCCGCACCGAGGGTGCCAGGAGATGGCGGCACAGGCGCCGGATCATCACCAGCCCCCCGAGGCGCCGCCGCCACCGGAGCGGCCACCACCGCCGCCCCAGCCGCCGCCACCGCCAAAACCGCCACCGCCGCCGAATCCACCGCCCCCACCCCAGCTGCCGCCGCCCCAGCCGCCACCCCCGGCAAAACGCCCGGGATGGCCGGACAGCATCGCCACCACCAGGCCGACAATGCCGGCCAGGCCGCTGGCCAGCACGGTGGAGGTGAAGATGAAAGCGGCCAGCGCCGCACCACCGCCGCCCAGCAGGCCGCGCAGCGGGCGTGGCACCCGTGAGAACACCCCACGCAGGATGCTGCCGGCGAACACGCCGATGAACAGCGCCAGGATCCAGGTATCGCCGCCACCACCCGGCTCGCGGCCACGATGGCCGCTGACCGGCGCCGGCAGCGGCTCGCCGTCGACCAGCTTGACCAGCACGGCCGTGGCGTCGGTGATGCCGCCAGCGTAATCGCCGCTGCGGAAGCGCGGCACCAGGTATTCCTGGATGACCCGGTTGGCGATGGCATCGGGAATGGCGCCTTCCAGGCCGTAGCCCGGTTCGATGCGAACGCGGCGATCGTCCTTGGCCACCACCAGCAGCACACCGTCATCCACGCCCTTGCGGCCGATCTGCCACTGGTCGAAGACGCGGGTGGTGTACTGGGCGATGTCCTCCGGCTGCGTGCTGGGCACCACCAGCACCTGCAGCTGGCTGCCCTTGCGCTGCTGCAGCGCCAGCGCCTGCTGCACCAGCGCCTGCTTCTGCGTGGCATCGAGGGTGCCGGTGGTGTCGACCACCGGCGAATCCAGCGCGGGAATCGGCGCCAGCTGCTGCGCCTGCGACGCCAGCGGCAGCCACAGCAGGAGCGCCAGCAGCAGCGCGGTGGCCAGGCGCATGACTCAGTGCGCCGGCTGCGGTGCCGGCTGCTGCGGCGCGTTGCCGAAATCGACCGCCGGCGCGTTGGAGATCTGCGCTTCGTTGTCGACGCTGAAGTTGGGCTTGGGCTGGTAGCCGAAGATCTTCGCGGTGACCAGCTGCGGGAACGAGCGGATGTAGGTGTTGTAGTCCTGCACCTGCTGGATGTACCGGCCACGGGCGACGGTGATGCGGTTCTCGGTGCCTTCCAGCTGGGCCTGCAGGTCGCGGAAGTTGGCATCGGACTTCAGCACCGGGTAGTTCTCGGTGACCACCAGCAGGCGCGACAGCGCGCTGCCCAGTTCGCCCTGCGCCTGCTGGAACTGCTTGAGCGAGGCTTCGTCATCGGCGTTGACGTTGATCTGGCCGACGCGCGAGCGGGCGTTGGTGACTTCGGTCAGCACGCGCTCTTCCTGGCTGGCGAAACCTTTGACGGTCTGCACCAGGTTGGGCACCAGGTCGGCGCGGCGCTTGTACTGGTTGAGCACTTCGGACCAGCTGGCCTTGACCGCTTCATCCTTCTGCTGGATGGCATTGTAGCCGCAGCCGGAGAGCAGTGAGGCCAGCAGCAGCAGGGGCAGGACGCGGGTGAACAGGCGCATGGCGGGAGTTCCGGGTGGACTGGCTGCCGAGCATGCCATGGTTCGCGTTAACGCCAGCGTGGAGGTCGGCCATCGGGCGGTGCCCCCTCCGCGGTGGGTGTGGGTGTGGGTGTGCTGGTTATGCGGGTTTGGCCGGGAGGGTGGGTTGGCTGGGGGACGCCGTGAACCTGTGGTGGTCAACCATTTCTGGACACTCTCAAGGGGTGTTCAGGCTGCCTGCGCTTCGTGGAGCGCAGGCGGGACC
>NZ_JASGBW010000022.1:0-86005 GCF_030053215.1 Stenotrophomonas sp. PFBMAA-4
ACGGAATCTGCGGGAATAGCTCAGTTGGTAGAGCGCAACCTTGCCAAGGTTGAGGTCGCGAGTTCGAGTCTCGTTTCCCGCTCCATGTTTCGACAGGCCCCATCGCGGGGTTTTGTCATGTCAGGGGCATCGTTCCTGGCCGCGGTACGTTGGCCTCATGGCAGAGTGGCTATGCACCGGATTGCAAATCCGTTTACAGCGGTTCGATTCCGCTTGAGGCCTCCAATTGAAAAGCCCTGACTCCGGTCAGGGCTTTTTCTTTGCGCGACCCCCTGCCAAACCACACTGCTGACCCGCAGTCGCCCCTGCTAACGTCCGCCTTCACACTCAGCAAGAGGGGCAGGCAGTGCGCGCAATGGCAATCCGGCAGGCGATCTACCTTCCCCTCGGCGCGATGTTCGCCGCAATCGCGTTCGGCCTCACCGTGCCCGGTTACAGCTCGCTCTCGCAGCACCTCAGCGAAATGGGGCTGATGCCAGGCCTGCCGGCAAACACGTTGACGGCCTGCATCGCGGTCAATGGCGCGGCCATCATCGTCTTCAGTCTTGCGCTGCTGGGTTGGGGCCGCCGTTTCGCACTCACCGCGCTCACGTCCCTCCTGTTCGGCGTGGCCATGCTCAGCAACGGGGTGTTCACCACGGGCAGCCCGCTGCATGGCATGTATTCCATCGGCATTTTTTCCATCCTGACGCCGCTGTTGTTCCTGGTCGAACTCGGGGCTGATGCCTCCCGGCGCATCGCCTGGGTTGCGCGCGCGACCTCGCTGCTGGGGATGCTCTATCTGTGGTTGATGCTGTCCGGCTTCGATCCGCAGCCCTGGCATGGGCTGACCCAGCGCATCGCGTTGCTGCCTGCATTTGGCTGGTACTCCTTTGCAGCGCTGGAACTGAGACGGGTGTTCGGGAACACCTGATGCCGTGTCTGGTTACACTCGGGGCATGAACCAGATCGACAACTTCCGCGGCGCACTGCTCGGACTGGCCTGCGGCGATGCCGTCGGCACCACGGTGGAGTTCAAGCCGCGAGGCAGTTTCAGCCCGCTCACCGACATGGTTGGCGGTGGCCCGTTCAACCTGGCGCTGGGGCAGTGGACCGACGATACGTCGATGGCGATGTGCCTGGCCGAAAGCCTGGTGCGTCGTGACGAATTCGATGCGCACGACCAGATGACCCGCTATGCCAACTGGTACCGCAACGGCTACTGGAGCGCGACCGGCGAGTGCTTTGATATCGGCATGGCCACGCGCGCGGCCATCGACCAGTTCCTGCTCAGTGGCGAGCCACTGTCGGGCAATGAAGACCCGCGCAGTGCCGGTAACGGTTCGATCATGCGCCTGGCACCGGTGGTGCTGCGCTATGCAGGAATGCCGGAGCTGCCGGCGATGGCCGAGCTGGGTTCGCGCACGACCCATGCCGCGCGCGAATGCCTGGATGCCTGCCGCTTGCTGGCTGCTGCGATCGAGCGCGCGCTGGACGGGCAATCGAAGCAGGCGGTACTGGACCTGCGTGACATCCCGGTGCAGGGCGAGCGCCTGCAGCAGATCGCCGCTGGACACTACCAGCATGCAAGCCGTGAGCAGATCCGCGGCAGTGGCTATGTCGTGGACAGCCTGGAGGCGGCGCTCTGGTGCTTCCACCAGCACGACAGTTTCGCGGCTGCAGTGCTGGAAGCGGCCAACCTCGGTGACGATGCCGATACGACCGCCGCGGTGCTCGGCCAGTTGGCCGGCGCCTTCCATGGCGCTGCGGGCATCCCTGCGCACTGGCTGCAGGTGCTGGCCATGCGCGCGGAAATCCAGGTGCTGGCGGACGCGTTGTATGAACGGAACCGCGTTGCACGGGCCGGCCAAGGCTTTGCCGCTGCCGGGAATCCGTCGTAGCGTAATCGCCAGCGGGCCGGCATGGCCACGGACAGGAGGTCTGGATGAACGTGAAAACGGGTATTGGCCTGGCGCTGCTGTTGCTGGCACCGCTGGCTTCGGCGCAGGTCTACAAGTGCAAGGGGTCGTCGGGCGAGACGGTCTATTCGCAGGATCCCTGCGGTGCGGGCAGCGAGCCGATGAAACTGCGCTCCAACCGCGCTGCCTCCGAGAGCGCGGGCGAAGCATCCAACCGAGCGGCGGTGTATCGCACCACCGGCATGAGCGATGCGGGCATCGCCGAGCGCAACTGCCTGCAGGGCGAGCAGTCGCGCATCTATGGTCCGCTTGAGTCGCGCACGCAGGCGGTCAGCCGTCAGGTGGCCGAGCTGGACCGGCAGTTGGCAGCCGCCCGCAGCACACCGCCGGATGCGGGCGGCACGCTGCCCAATGCGACCCTCGAGTCGGGCATCCGTGCGCAGATTTCCAGCCTGCAGCAGTCATTGAGCTCGGAGCGGGTCGCCGCCGATGCGCAGATGTCCACGGCGCGCGATCGCTGTGCGTCCGTGCGCCGTGACCAGGAAGACCGTGTGCAGCAGCAATACGCCGCGCCAGCCTCCAACGCGTACTGAGCCAGCGCCGGGGCGTCCTGCGTTCGGTACCCGCTGCTCCAACGGGTAGCTGACGCCGGGGGGGGAGGGCCGGCATTGCGAAGCTGGTCGGCGCTGGAATCCAGCCCCAGCGCCGCATCTAAGTGGGGGCCAGCAGGCGGGTGAGCTGGCCGCGTCACCAATCTCAAACCGGGACGACATGAGAAGGGGGTATGGTCGAGGTTCGGTCTTCGGGAGCAGCAATGGCACGCAGGGACATGCAACACCGCATGCAGCACGCGGCAGGCCAGCGATGAGCAGATCCTCCGCGGATGTGCGCTGGCTGACATTCCGGCTCAAGAACGGTCAGTCGATCGGGCCGGATCAACTGAAGGACGGCTGGGTAATCGCCGCCGAAACGCGCCATTGCGGCGTGCGCCGCGAGCGCATCGAGGGCTCGGGCGTGGTCTACGCCCTGTATGGCCCCTCCGACCTCGCATCACCGCGCCGCGCTGAACTGCGCATGCGCGATTTCCTGATGCGCTCGGGTTACACCTTCACCATGGGCACGCTGGGCGGCTGACGCCGCCCGTGGCGGTCACTCCACTGCCTCAGGGCCGCACGGTCAGCACCTGGCCGATGCTGCCGATCGGGCCGCGTTCGTCGTGCAGCACCGTACTGGTCAGGCCGATGCCTTCGCTGCCGAACGAGACCGAGGTGTCGAAGCCCAGCCAGTCGCCCTGCGGCGTGCCGAACAGGTGCACGGTCAGGTCGAGGTTGGGGAAGGCGATCTCCTTTGGATCGGCGCGCACGGCCATGCCGTTGGACAGGTCGAACAAGGTGGCGGCACGTGCCAGCGGGCTCACCGTCTCGCCATCGAGCAGCGGCTGCTTCGCGCGTGGCCAGTAGGTCGCACGGCCGGGGCCCTGGTCATCGCGGCGGATCTGCACGTTCTGGATGAAGCCGCCCGGCCACACCGTCGCCGGGTCCCATTCGGGCATGGTGTCTGCGGCGGCGATCCGCGCCAGCGGCGTGCCGGCAATGGCGGCGGTATCGTTCGGGCGCATCAGCCACGCACGCACGCGCAGGGCCGCACGGCCCTGGTGGCTGAGGGTGGCTTCGACCAGCTCGATGGTGCGGCCACCGCGCAGCACCTGCACGTGTGCGTCCATTGCTTCGATCGGAATGGTGCCGAGGATGTCGTAGGACAGGCGGCCGATCAGGAAGCCGTGGCCACGCGCGGCGGCATCACGCTCAAGATGGTGGGCGAGCAGGCCCATCGCCGGTGCGATGTGCTGCTCGTGGGTGTTCCAGGCGCCACCCACGTGTGCGGTGGGCAGGTAGCGGGTGTCGCTCAGTCGTTCAAAGAAGGCCATCGGTTCACGGGGCAGTGGAATGGGGTGCGTGGCGCGCTGTGCGCCGTACCGCCATCGTAGCGCCGCGCCCGCAGCCTCGCCTGCGCGCGAACCCCTCAACGCGCCGCGGCTGCCTTCAATGCATCCAGCACCTGTGCACCGGAAAAGCCGCAATGCCCTTCGCCGGCGAGGGGCAGCACGCGCAGTTTCGCGGCACTGCCCGCACGCGCCGCCTGTTGCGGATACACCGCCTGCATGCGCGGCACGATGGTTGGATCGTCGTGGTTGAACTGGATCACCAGCGGTTTCAGCAGGGTGCCGCTCAAGGCCAGCCGCTCGCGCACGTAGGCTTGCCCCGCCGCGCTGGCCTGCAGCCGCTGCACGCCCGCGTTGAAGGCGGCATCGTCACCGAAGCCGCTGTAGACCGTGCCGAGGTTGCCGGCCGGCATGCCGGCGGCGCGCTGCGCCAGTTCGTGCAGCACCAGTGCGTGCAGGCTGATCACACCAGCCAGTGCATCGGGTGCGACCTGCAGGCGGGTGGCCAGCTGTGCGGCAGCTGCCGGCCGGGTTGCCAGCGCAGCGGCGATGCCCTGGTACAGCGCCATCTGTGGCAGCGCAGCGGCCTCGCGTGAGACCAGGCCGCCTGCAGGCAGGCCGTCGGCCTTGGGAAAGAAGTAATCAAAGGCCACCAGAGTGGTCAGCAGATCCTCGGCCAGCGCTTCGCCCGGCAGATTGGCCCCGCACAGCGAAATGCCGCCGTCATAGGCCTGCGGATGCTGTTCCAGGCTGGCCACCGTGACCGCGCCGCCCATCGAGAAGCCGAGCATCCACGTCCTGCGCACCTGCTTCAGTTCGGCCAGCGTGTGCTGGCGCAGGCGTTCCATGTCGGCCACCGCGTCGGCCACCGCCCAGCCCTGGCTGGAATAGGCGCTCTGGGCGACCGCGTAACCCGCATCCAGCAGGGCCTGGGTGCTGTCGGCAGCGGCCATCGGCGTCGCGCGCGGCACGCCGACCGGCTCATAGCCATGGGCCAGCATCACCAGTTCGCCGTTCCACCGCGTGGGTACGTCCAGCCGCCATGGCGCGCCCTGCAGTTCGCCGTTGAGCGAGCGTGGCGCAGGCGGGGCGGCGGCGTGCAGTGCGGTCGTAGGCAGCAACAGGCCGATGGCCAAGGCCAGTGGAAGCAGCAGGCGCATCGCGTTCGTCCTTGCAGGAATGTGCCGAGCATAGGCGCAGCCCCTGCGGTGCGCGCGCTGCACTGCGACAGCGCGCGCATGCTGGGCTCAGGCCGGCGGCTGGCCGGTCGCGGTTTCGATGAGCGTACGGCGGAAGGCTTCCACCAGCGGCCGCAGGTTGATGCGGTGCCAGGCGGCCCACAGCGGCGTGCGGTAGCTGAACCACGGCAGCTCGCGCAGCACCACGCCGGCCGGTGCCTGGTGGTCCAGCCTGCGCTGCAGGGTGGTCAGGCCCAGCCCGGCGGCCACCAGGCCGAGCGCGGCCAATGGCTCGCTGGCTTCCATGGCGATGCTCGGGGTGAAACCGGCCTTCGCGCAGGCGGCGATGAAGGTGTCGTGGCGCAGCGCGCTTTCCTTGTGCATCACCCCGATCCACTGCTGGCTGGCCAGGTCATCGGGTGTGATCTGCTCGGCGCTGGCCAGGGGATGTCCCGCGGGCAGGGCCAGCAGCATCGGGTCGTTCAGCACCTGGGTGGCCTGCAGGTCCGGATCGTCGAACGCGGGCGGTTCACAGACCAGGGCGATGTCCAGGCTGCGCTGGCGCAGGCCTTCCAGCTGCACGTCCGATTGCTGGTTGTACAGGGCGATATGCACGGCCGGGCGATCGCCGCGCAATGCGCGCAGGGCGGTGGGCAGTACGCCCGAGTGCATGGCGTATTCCAGGTAGCCGATGCACAGGCCGCCCTCGTCGCCCCGGCCCAGGCGCCGGGCCAGCGACTCCAGCCGGTTGGCGTGGGTCAGCAGGGCCCGCGCCTCCGCCAGGAAGGTGCGGCCATCGGCCGTCAGGCGGATGCGCTGCTGCGAGCGCTCGAACAGCTGCAGCTCCAGCCGTTCCTCCAGCTGGGCGATCTGGCGGCTGAGCGGGGACTGGGAAATGTGCAGGCGCTCGGCGGCGCGGCCGACGTGTTCATCTTCGGCGACAGCCACGAAGTAGCGAAGTTGGCGGAGATCGAGCATAAGACCGTCCGGGACTCAAGATTGGAAAATTATGTCTTGGACAGTCTTATCGGGCAAGCCTAGCCTGTGCCTCAACCTCAACAACCTCCGCAGGAGGACCCCCATGAGCATCAATGAACTGCTGGCCGGCAAGACCCTCGGCTTCGGTACCGCCCCGCTGGGCAACATGTTCCGCGACATCCCGGAAGCCGAGGCCCAGGCCACGGTGGACGCGGCCTGGGAGCAGGGCACGCGCTACTTCGATACCGCCCCGTTCTACGGCGCCGGCCTGGCCGAGATCCGCCTGGGCGACGCGCTGGCCAGGCGCAACCGCGATGATTTCGTGCTGAGCACCAAGGTCGGCCGCCTGATCCTGGATGAAGTGGAAGACACCAGCGCCCGCGACCTGGGCGAGAAGGGCGGCCTGTTCGTCGCCGGCCGGCCCAACAAGCTGGTCAATGATTACTCGGCCGACGCCACCCTGCGCTCCATCGACGACAGCCTGAAGCGGCTGAAGACCGACCGCCTGGACATTGTCTGGGTGCACGACATCGCCCAGGACTTCTACGGTGATGAGTGGCTGTCCTACTTCGAGACCGCACGCCGCGGCGCCTTCCGGGTGCTGACCCGGCTGCGCGAGGAGGGCGTGATCAAGGCCTGGGGCCTGGGCGTCAACCGCGTCGAGCCGATCGAACTGACCCTGGACCTGGACGAGGCGCGCCCCGATGGCTTCCTGCTGGCTGGCCGCTACTCGCTGCTTGACCATGAGCGCGCGCTGCAGCGGGTGATGCCGAAGGCGGCCGAGCGCAACACCGGCATCGTCGTGGGTGGGCCGTACAGTTCCGGCGTGCTGGCCGGTGGCAGCCACTTCGAATACCAGCAGGCCTCGCCGCAGATCCTGGCCAAGGTTGAACGCATGAAGGCCATTGCCGCTGCGCACGGCATCAGCATCAAGGCCGCCGCACTGCAGTTCGCGCTGGCCAACCCCGCCGTCGCGGCGGTGATCCCGGGCGCCAGCCGCCCCGAGCGCATCGCCGAAGACTACGCCGCGCTGAAGGAAGTGATTCCGCCCGCGTTCTGGCAGGAACTGCGCGCGCAGGGCCTGGTGTCCGCTGATGCGCCGCTGCCCATCGATCTGCGCTGAGCACGGAGGAGACCTGCCATGGCAACCGCATCTGCATCACTCACCGTACCGGCCAGCGCCGATCGCGTCTGGAATCTGATCGGCGGCTTCGATTCGCTGCCGGACTGGCTGCCGTACATCCCCACCAGCACGCTCAGCGAAGGCGGTCGCGTGCGCCATCTGGCCAACCCCGACGGTGATGCCATCGTCGAGCGGCTGGAGGCGTTCGACCAGGCCGGGCGCACCTACACCTACTCGATCCTGCAGGCACCGTTCCCGGTGACCGGCTACCGCTCCACCCTGCGCGTGGTCGAACTGGACCACGGTGCGCGCATCGACTGGTCCGGTGCGTTCACCCCGGTGGGCGTCAGCGACGAAGCGGCCTCGGCATTGTTCGAGGGCATCTACCGTGACGGCCTGAGGGCGCTGCAGGCCACGCTGGCCGGTTGAACAACGCGGTCGCCCACCGCAGGGCCGGATTCGATACGATGGGTCGCATCAGCCATCATCTGCTTGATCTGGAGTCCTGCCATGGTCGACCGTCTTGCCATCCTGCTGGAACGTTTCGCGGTCAATGCCTCGGTGTTCCATGCCGGCGCGCTGTGTGGCATCAACAGTCTGCAGGGCGAGGACGAGGCTGGCCAGCTGCACCTGGTGCGGCGCGGGCCGGTGCAGGTCAGCCATGGCCAGCAGACCGTGCAGGTGGATGTGCCGAGCCTGCTGCTGTACCCACGGCCGATGCCGCACCGCTTCAGCACCGATCCGCAGCACGGTGCCGACATGGCCTGCGCCAACCTGCATTTCGAAGGCGGCCGGCTCAATCCGATCAGCGCGGCCCTGCCGGATTTCATCTGCATGCCGCTGGCCGATCTGTATGGCGGCAGTGCCGCGCTGGACCTGTTGTTCGAGGAAGCCTTCGAGCAGCGCTGCGGGCGTACGGTGATGGTCAACCGCCTGTTCGAGGTGGTGATGATCCAGGTGCTGCGCCAGTTGATGGAAGGCGGGCAGATGCGCGGTGGCCTGTTTGCCGGGCTTGGCCACCCGCGCCTGCGGCTGGCCCTGGTGGCCATGCACGAGGCGCCGTCGCAGGCCTGGACGCTGGAGGACCTGGCCGAAACCGCAGGGATGTCGCGCAGTGTGTTCGCCGCCAGCTTCCGCGAGGCGATGGGGACCACGCCCGGCCAGTACCTGCAGGGCTGGCGCGTCAGCCTGGCCCAGCAGGCGCTGCGCCAGGGCCGCCCGCTGAAGCGCATTGCCGACGATGTCGGCTACGGCAGCGAGGCTGCGCTGTCGCGTGCATTCAAGGCGCACACCGGGCAGTCGCCACGGCAGTGGCGCGATCAGGATCGCGCCAGCGCCGCCTGAGCGATCAGCCCATCACCAGCCGGGCCAGCTTCATGCCGCCGAAGAGGCCGGCCAGGCCGAGTGCGACCGAACCGCCGGCATACAGGGCGGCCAGCCCATGCTGGCCGCGCTGCAGCAGCAGGCCGATTTCCAGCGAGTAGGTGGAGAACGTCGTGTAGCCACCGAGGATGCCGGTGGTCAGCAGCAGCCGCAGTTGCGGCGATGCACCGTTGCGCAGCGCGAACGCCTCCACCACCACGCCCATCAACAGCGCGCCGCTGATGTTGATGAGGAAGGTGGACCAAGGCCACGGGCTGCCGACCGCAACCCGCGCGCCGAGCAGGTTGCAGGCGTGGCGCAGGCACGCGCCCGCGCCGCCCCCCAGGAAGACCAGGACATAGTTGTTCAGTGCTTGCATCGTTTGCCTCGAGTGCTGGTTCGCAGGATCGACGGCGTACGCAATGGCGGGCACGGCCTGCCATCGACGAACGCCGGGTTCGTCAACAACAGGAGCCATCAGCCATCAAAGGCGGTTATCGGGGGAGCCCCATCCCCATCACCGTCCATGCTACCAGCGACAGGCAGCCCTGCGCAGGACGGGTCAGGGCAGGGCGGTCGCCACCACGCGGGCCACCTTGCTGCGGCTGATGCCTTCGCGCAGCAGGTCGTTGGCCATCAACCCCAGCGATGCCTGCCGCCGGAAACCAACGTCGAGCCCGCGCCGGGCCAGGATGTTGGCCACCATTTCGTAGGCCGTTTCCCAGACATCCAGATACGCCTCGCTGGGCTGGTACATGTAGGCGGTGCCACGTTCGCCCACTGCGCCATCGACCGGACCGAACAGCAGCTCGCGTGGATCCATCTTCACCGCATCGGCGATGCGGAAGAGTTGTTCGGCTTTTACGTGGTCGGCTTTGACGTTGTCGTTGAGCCAGTTGCTGACGGTGGCCGTGGTGCTTTTCGCGGCGCGGGCCAGGTGAGCCGGGCGGGTATGCCCGGCGTCCTTCATGGCGGCGGCGAGTCGTTGTCCAAGAGTATTCATCTATGCAAGCCAGCTTAACGCGTGGATTCAAAAGAATCCTTGCCACCAAAATAAGTCTGATGACGAAAGAGATCGAAAATGGACGAAAAGTGGTGCAAGCGTCACGTGCGCATGCGGCTGGGCCTGGCTACCGACGCTGAGCTGGCCAGGCTCTTTGGAATCAGCAGATCCGCTGTCTCGCAATGGCCTCGCGACGTTCCGATTCCCGCGCTGCGGCGCTACATGCTGCAACAGCGTTATCCGGATCTGTTCCCGGCGGAAAAGAGCAATCAGGCAGAATCGGTCTGATTAACGACCAAAAATGTCGTATCCGGATCGGTCCACCCATTTTGTTAAGCGTGCTTATCGCCATAGGCGAATTCGATGGAAAACGGGACGACGGGTGGACGGCAGGTGCGGAGCGGGCGCCGGTGTCGGCTTTGGCGCGGCCCGGGGGTGAGGCAGTGACGCCTCTCGCATCATGAACGATTAATAATTTCAATCACAAAAGTCGCCCCCTGTAATTGACCTGTCGTGAAAATTATGACTAATTGGCATCAGCCGGCCGTGAAGGCCGGGAGTCTTTCAGTAGCAGGCAAGTGGATCGGTTGACCGTCAACGATGCAGGACAAGTCCAACGGAGGTCGTATGGAATACGGCATGCATGGCTTGGCTGAACGGGTACGCCGCGAACTGGAAGCCAGTTACCACAAACACGGATGCGGTCCGGCGTTCTGGGATACCTACCAGCAGGTGCTTGACCGCCTGGTTCCGCAGGGAACCGAGCGTACCGAAGTCACCAATGATCTGGCGCTGATCATCGAGCAGCTCGGCATCGTCCGCCGTGCGCAGCTGGTGCCGCCGGACGACGGGCGCCCGCGCTGAGTCAGCACAGGCGCCAGGCGCCGCACGCCAGCAGGGCAAACAGCAGCGATGCCAGCGCGGTGGTGCGTGTGCGCCACCGGTGGCGCGCCTGCCCGGCCATGGACTGCGGACTGCAGTAGCGCACCAGCCCTTCGCCGAAGCCGGCACGGTGCTGCTGCTGCGCGCATGCCTCCAGGCAGGCACCGCAGGCCAGGCAATCGGCCTGCGGCCCATGACGGATATCCAGCTGCATCGGGCACGCCGTCACGCACGCCGCGCAATCGGTGCAATCCCCCAGCCGGTCCGCACTGAAGGTGGGCATCGGCCCGGCCAGCAGCGGGTGGGCGGCACGGAATACGTAGTCCTGCGCCGTTGTCGGATCGAGCAGGCCACGGCCGCGACCGAGCACGCCACCCAGGGCGGCAGGCCGCGCGCCGCGGGGTTCGCCACGGCGGGCGTCGTAGAGCATGCGCGGCGTATGCGGATCGGTCAGCAGTGGCTGCAGGCGCGCGAACGGGCACAGCGAACGGCACACCTGTTCGCGCAGGAAGCCCGCATTGCCGTAGGTGGCTGCGGCATAGAACAGCACCCAGAAGGCTTTCCAGCCAGTCCAGCCGCTTGCAGCAGGCAGGCCAAGCAGGCCGTGGATGGGGCTGAACAGGCCGACAAAGGTGATACCCGTCCACAGCGAGAGCAGGACCCAGCACAGCCGGGTTGCGACCGTGGCCACGCGCGGGGGCAGCCGTCGCGACAGCGCGCGGGCGATGCCATCGAAGGCCCGCATCCACAGCGTCTGCGGGCAGGCATGGCCACACCAGACCCGCCCGGCGAGGTGGGTCAGCAGCGCCAGGCTCACCGCAAGTACCGCCAGCAGGCCCAGCAGCACGCCGACGTCATCGGGCCACAGGGTCCAGCCGAACAGGTCGAAGCGGCGCGCGGCAAGGTCCAGCAGCAACGCCTGGCGCCCGTTCCAGCGCAGCCAGGGCAGCAGGTAGAACAGCGCCAGCAGGACGGCGCTGAGGGCGCCACGCCAGCGCCAGGGACGGGGCAGGGAGGGCGCGGCGCAGCTCATCCCAGTGGCAGCTCGTCGTCGTCGCCGTCGCCCATCGGGCGCAGCAGGTAGCCGGTCACCGCGCTGGACAGCGCCGTGACGGCCCAGAACATGAAGAAGCCCGCGGTGTAGCCCAGCTCGCGGCTGATCACGCTGGCGGGGAAGCTGATGGCCTGCAGGCGCAGGGGATCGACGAAGGCGAAGAACACCACGCTGGCCACGCCGGCGGCGATGAAGCTGGGCCAGAGGATCGCGCCCCAGTGCTGGATCAGCCGTTGGCGGCGGCTGGAAGACGGTGTGTTCATGCGGTCCCAGGTCTGAGGAAGAGGGCGGCGCGTATACTTCGCGCTGGGCGGCGCAGCATCCGCAGTGCGTGCGTCCTGCAAGCGCGCCAGCCTAGGCGTGCCTGCCCGCCTCGACATTGATCTGGATCAACAGCGGCAGCCGCCGCCTTCGGCACACTGCCGATCCGTACTGGGTAACCCGATGAACGCAGCAACCCCGACCGAACTTCCCGTTGCCTCCCTCGAGCTGTGCAGCGAGGAGGAGGTGACCCGCCTGGTCCACGACTTCTATGCGCGGGTGCGCGAGGAGGAGCGGCTGGGGCCGGTGTTCGAGGGGCATGTGCACGACTGGCCGTCGCACCTGGCCCAGCTGGTCGATTTCTGGTCGGCGATGCTGCGCGGCACCCGCCGTTTCAGTGGTTCGCCGATGTCCAAGCACATGGCCATCGCGCTGGACAAGGACCTGTTCGACCGCTGGCTGGTGCTGTTCCACATCACCACCGCCGAGTGCGGCAACCCGCCGATGCAGGCGCTGGCCGACGACGTGGCCAAGCGCATCGCTGAAACCTTCTGGCGCCGCTACCAGATGCTGCGCTGGCCGCAGGTGGGCCTGCCGGTGCTGGGCGTTCGCGGCCAGGATTGATCCAGGTCAAGGCGGTCGCGTCGCGTCAGCGCGATGCTGGCGCCATGGACACGTACTCTCCCGCTGCTGGTGGCCTGGCCTGGACCTTCGACCCCGATCTGCTGCGCCGGCATGACCGGCCGGGACCGCGCTACACCTCCTACCCGACCGCGCCGCACTTCCACGATGGGTTCGATGCGCCGGCCCTGCGCCAGGCGATCGCCGACAGCAACCGGCAGGCGCGCGCGCTGTCGCTGTACGTGCATGTGCCGTTCTGTTCCAGCCCATGTTTCTACTGCGGCTGCAACCGGGTGATCACCCGTGATCGCGGCCGTGGCCACAGCTATGTGGCGCGGGTGCTGGCCGAAGCTGACCTGCTGGCGCCGCAGTTCGATGACGGGCGCGAAGTGATCCAGCTGCACCTGGGCGGCGGCACGCCCAATTTCCTCGATGCCGAGGCAATGACCACGCTGGTGGAAGGGCTGCGCAGGCGCTTCGATTTCAGTGACTCGTCACAGCGCGATTTCTCCATCGAACTGGACCCTCGTTTCATCGATGCCGGTGACGTGGCGATGCTGGCACGGCTGGGTTTCAACCGTGCCAGCCTGGGCGTGCAGGATTTCGACCCGCAGGTGCAGGAATCGATCAACCGCGTGCAGGGCGTGCGGCAGACGCTGGACATCCTGCGTGCCTGCCGGGACAGCGGCATGCGCTCGGTCAACGTCGATCTGATCTACGGCCTGCCCGGGCAGAACCTGGAAGGCTTCGGCCGCACCCTGGAACTGGTGTTGGCGCTGCGCCCGGACCGCCTGGCGGTGTATGGCTACGCGCATCTGCCGCACCTGTTCCGCGCGCAGCGGCAGATCGACGAACGCCGGCTGCCTTCGCCGGAAGACAAGCTGGCCCTGCTCGGGCTGGCGGTGGAGCGCCTCTCGGCAGCCGGCTACCAGTACATCGGCATGGACCACTTCGCGCTGCCCGAGGAAGACCTGTCGCGCGCGCAGCGTGCCGGCCAGCTGCATCGCAATTTCATGGGATATACCACCCATGCCGACACCGACCTGCTGGGCCTGGGCGTCAGCGCCATCAGCCACGTGGGCGCGACCTACAGCCAGAACCCGCGTGACCTGCCATCGTGGGAAGCGGCGGTGGACCAGGGCCAGCTGCCGGTCTGGCGCGGCGTCGCGCTCAGCGAGGATGACCAGCTGCGCGCCGAGCTGATCCAGCAGCTGATGTGCCAGGGCGAGGTGGATGGGCGCGCGCTGGGCCGGCGCCATGGCGTGCAGTTCGAGGAGTACTTCGCGCAGGACCTGCAGGCCGTGCAGCGCCTGCAGCAGGACGGCCTGGCCGAATACAGCGAGGGCGTGGTGCGCACCAGTGAGCCCGGGCGGCCGCTGCTGCGCCTGCTGGCGATGTGCTTCGATCCGTATCTGCGCGCAGCGCAGGAGCAACCGCGGTATTCGCGGGCGATCTGAAGGCCGGTTGTCAGCGCGGCCCGGAATCGCCACGGGCCGGGCCGAAGTCGCGCGCCACGTTCCCAGGGCTGCTGGCCGTGCGCCACACGGTTGGCCAGTCACCGGACGGGCCGCCATTGCAGTCGGCCTGCAGCTGCACGGTCTCGGGCTGGAACACGGCACCGTCCCATCGCCAGCTCGCCGCGTGCCCGCAATCGCCGATGCCCCGGTAGAAGGTGGTTTCGGTCAATCGCTGGCGGACCGGATCGAAGCGCGGCCAGCCGAGGCGCTGCAGTTCGAACGCTGGCGCATCGTCGGCGATGGCTGGCGCGCCAGCCACGGCGAAGTGCAGGGCGTGGGCGGTGGCGAGCTTGCCATGGTCCACCACGAACACCACCACGTTGGCGTTGTAGGCACCGGCCTGGCAGCCGACGAAGACCAGCTCGCGATGCGCATCGAGCGCGAAGGCCTGGTCGTGCTGGCGGACCAGGCTGTCGTCAGGGTCGCACTGGCGCTGCAGCAGGGCGGCCGTGTGCAGCCGCCGCACCCCGGCAATGCGGGACGCGCTGAGCTGCGGCGGGAGCGCACGTGCGCTTGCAGGAGCGACGTTCAGTACCGGCAGCGGCGCGGGTGGGGTGGCCGTTGCGCCCAAGGCAGCCGTAGCCGCCAGCAGCGCCAGCCAGGGGCGGAGTGCTCGCATCGTTGTCGGTCCTTGACTGGAATGGTGCCCGGAGCCGGAATCGAACCGGCATGGGGTTGCCCCCGGCAGATTTTAAGTCTGATGCGTCTACCAGTTTCGCCATCCGGGCCTTGCAGTGCGCGCCGATTGTAACGGAATCGCTGCCCATGCCGGCGGATAACACCGCCTTTACGCAACCGGCTGCAGCGCTGGGTACAGTCCGCCAATTCTCCCAGGAATGGCGACATGCACGGACGTGGCAGGCGATGGATGCGGTGCGCGCTGATGTTGGCTGCGTGTCTGGTGGCCGGCCCGCTGTCGGCACAGCCGGCGCCGCCACCAGCCGAAGCGGTGGTCGACCTCGACACGGTGCAGGTGACCGGCGAACAACCCGGCCCGGGCCTGTGGAAAGTGACCGGCCCGCAGGGCCACGTGCTGTGGATCCTCGGCACGGTATCGCCGCTGCCGGCGCGCATGGAATGGCGCTCGGATGAGGTCGAGCGCACCATTGCCGGCGTCGATCATGTGCTGGGTGATCCGGGCTTCGGCCTGGACGCGAAGATCGGCTTCTTCAAGGGCCTGACGTTGCTGCCGCTGGCGAAGAAGACCGCGCGTGACCCGCAGGGACGCACGCTGGACCAGGTGCTGCCTGCACCGACCTATGCACGCTGGTCGGGGCTGAAGCAGACCTATCTGGGCAATGATCGCGGCGTGGAGAAGGATCGCCCGCTGGTGGCCTCCGGCCGGCTGTACCAGGCATTCCTCAAGCGCAATGGCCTGCGCGACAGCAAGCAGGTCAAGGAGGCACTCAAGCGGGCCTACAAGGCCCATGACCTGGAGCCGGAGGACGTGCAGGTCAAGCTGAAGATCGATGACCTGCGTGGTGCGCTGAAGGAACTGCAGGCTTCGGAAGTAGATGATCGCGCGTGCTTCGAACGGACGCTCGACACGGTGGAATTCCAGGCGCCGGTGCTGCGCGAGCGCGCCAATGCCTGGGCGCTTGGGGATGTCGCCGCGTTGAAACGACTGTCCACTTCGGCGATGGCGCAGAGCTGCCGCGAGATGCTGCAGGACTCGGAGTTCGTGCGCCGCCGCGGCTGGAGCAACCTGCCGCAGCAGGTGCGTGCGCGGTGGCTGCAGGCAGCCGACGCAGCGCTGGCAAAACATGCCGCCACGTTTGCGACGATGCCAGTCAGCCAGCTGCTGGGTGAGGGCTATCTGGAGGAGCTGACGCAGCGTGGCTACGTGATCGAGGCCCCGCCGGAATAGCCCACGCTTGAAGTCCCCGTGCTTCCTGTCATATTCCTCCGTATCGGGGGAAGGGGAGCGGGAGATGGCGTTGCATGCGTTTGCCTATGTCAGCACGGCCAGGGAAGGGCTGGAAGTGCCCGATCTCGATGCGCTGCTGGCCGACGCCACGCCCTTCAACCGCATGGCCGGCGTGACCGGTGTCCTGATGTTCGATGGCAGCCGCTTCCTGCAGTACATCGAGGGGCCGCGTGATGGCGTGGCATCGGTGCATGCGCGCATCCTCAACGCGCGCCGCCATGGCAGCATCAGCGAACTGGCCTCGGGCGACCTGCCGTCGCGCTGGTTCCCGCGCTGGACCATGGCCAACCGCATGATCGATGCGGCTACCCTGGACAGCATCGTGACCGCGCCCTGGCAGGGCTTCGACAACGCGCCGGCATCGTGCAGCCACGGTTTCGCGCTGCTGCTGCAGGCCTGGACCGGCGGCCATGGCGAACTGGAGCCGGCTGCCGTCAGCCTGGGCTCCTGAGCGGGGCGTGGCCCGCCGCCGCCGGAGCGGTTAACCTTGGCGGCCTGCTTGCCTGCCTTCGGAAATCCGGATGACCCAGACCCTGTCGCTGCCTGCGAGGCATCGCGCATGAGCGCACCCATCGGTGCTGCACAGCGGCCGCTGCCGGCCGTGATCGGGCTGGGCTACGTCGGCCTGCCGCTGGCAGTAGCCTTCGGCCGGCACATCCCCACCCTTGGCTACGACATCGATGCGGCGCGCATCGCCGAACTGGGCAGTGGCCAGGACCACACCCTGGAAATGGAGCCGGAGGAGCTGGCCGAGGCCACGCAGCTGCGTTACAGCAGCGACCCCGCCCAGCTGGATGCCTGCAACGTCTACATCGTCACCGTGCCGACGCCGATCGATGCCTACGAGCAGCCGGACCTGGAGCCGCTGCGCTCGGCCACGCGGCGGGTGGCCGGCCACCTGCGCGCCGGTGACCTGGTCATCTACGAATCCACTGTCTACCCCGGCACCACCGAGGAAGTGTGCGTGCCGCTGCTGGAAGAGGGCTCGGGGCTGCGCTTCAACGAAGATTTCTACTGCGGCTACAGCCCGGAACGGGTCAGCCCCGGTGATCGCCAGCGGCGCCTGGCCGACATCCGCAAGATCACCTCGGGCTCGACCCCGGCCGTGGCTGCGGTGGTTGATGGCCTGTACCAGCGCATCATCGCCGCCGGCACCTTCCCGGCGCCGTCGATGCGCGTGGCCGAAGCGGCCAAGGTGGTCGAGAACATCCAGCGTGACGTCAACATCGCTCTGGTCAACGAGCTGGCGCTGATCTTCGATCGCCTTGGCATCGACACCCAGGACGTGCTGGACGCTGCTGGCAGCAAGTGGAATTTCCTGCCGTTCCGCCCCGGCCTGGTCGGCGGCCACTGCATCGGCGTGGACCCGTACTACCTGCTGCATAAATCCGAGAGCGTGGGTTACCACCCGGACCTGATCCACACCGCGCGGCAGGTCAACAACCGTGTCGGCGAACACGTGGCCACGCGCGTGCTGGCGATGCTGGCCGAGCGTGGCCGCGAAGCGGCGCAGTCGCGCATCCTGGTGCTGGGCGTGACCTTCAAGGAAGACTGCCCCGACCTGCGCAACAGCCGTGCGCTGGAACTGGCCCAGCGCCTGCAGTCCGCCGGTGCACAGGTGCAGGTGAGCGATCCGTGGGTGGGGCCGGCCGCGCTGGCCGATGCGGACGTGCACTGGGTGGCCGAACCGCAGGCCGGGCTTTACGACGCGGTGGTGCTGGCGGTGGCCCATGCCAGCTTCAAGACGCTGGATGAAGCGCGCATCCGTGCCCTGCTGGCGCCGGGCGGGCTGGTCTACGACGTGAAGTCGGCCTGGCCCCGCAGCGTGGTCGACGACCGCCTGTAGACACCTGCGCGGTAGACTGTGGCGGTTGCAACCGAGGAACGCCATGCACCGGTATATCGTCTACCTGCTCGCCATCCTGCTGTTTCCACTGTGCCTGTGGCTGGCCACGATCTGGCCGGCCTGGTACTGGGGCGTCGGCCTGACCGCCGCGATGGTGGCGCTGGGCACCTGGGACCTGCTGCAGAAGCGCAGCACGCTGCGCCGCAACTATCCGGTGATGGCGCACTTCCGCTACGGCCTGGAATCGATCGGCCCGGAAATCCGCCAGTACTTCGTGCAGAGCGACCTGGAGGACGTGCCGTTCTCGCGGCAGCAGCGTGCGCTGATCTACCAGCGCTCCAAGAACGAAATGGACACGGTGCCCTTCGGCACCCTGCGCAGCACCTATGCGGTGGATTACGAGTGGATCAACCATTCGCTGGCACCCACCACCATCGCCGCACATGATTTCCGCGTGCTGATCGGTCCGACCTGCGCCAAGCCCTATTCGGCCAGCGTGTTCAACATCTCGGCGATGAGCTTTGGTTCGCTGTCGGCCAACGCGATCCGCGCGCTGAACGAAGGCGCGCGCCGCGGCGGCTTCTACCATGACACCGGCGAGGGCTCGATTTCGCCCTACCACCGCGAGATGGGCGGCGACCTGGTCTGGGAAATCGGCTCGGGCTACTTCGGCTGCCGCGACGAGAAGGGCGGTTTCAGCGAGGAACGCTTCATCGCCAATGCCACCCAGGATCAGGTCAGGATGATCGAGATCAAGCTGTCGCAGGGCGCCAAGCCCGGCCACGGCGGCGTGCTGCCGGCACCGAAGGTGACCGCCGAGATCTCTGCCACCCGCGGCGTCCCGATGGGCGTGGATTGCGTGTCGCCCTCGCGCCATTCGGCATTTTCCACGCCGGTGGAGCTGCTGCAGTTCGTGGCCCGCCTGCGCGAGCTGTCCGGTGGCAAGCCGGTCGGCTTCAAGCTGGCCATCGGCCATCCGTGGGAATGGTTCGGCATCGCCAAGGCCATGCAGGAAACCGGCCTGCTGCCTGATTTCATCGTGGTCGATGGCGCCGAAGGTGGCACTGGCGCGGCCCCGGCCGAGTTCGTCGACCATGTGGGCGTGCCGATGCACGAGGCGTTGCTGCTGGTGCACAACACCCTGGTGGGCCTGGACCTGCGTGAGCGCATCCGCATCGGTGCGGCCGGCAAGATCACCAGCGCGTTTGAAATCGCCCGCACCATCGCGCTCGGTGCGGACTGGTGCAACGCCGGCCGCGGCTTCATGTTCGCCCTGGGCTGCATCCAGTCGTTGAGCTGCCACACCGACAAGTGCCCGACCGGCATCGCTACGCAGAACCCGGCGCGCTGGAAGCACCTGGATGCGCCGGACAAGGCCACGCGCGTGCACAGCTACCACGAGCACACGCTGCATGCGCTGAAGGAGCTGCTGTGTGCCGCCGGCCTCAACGACCCGGCCGAGCTTGGCCCGGAGCATATCCTGCGTCGCGTTTCGCCTGTCGAGATCCGGTCGCTGGCCTCGCTGTACCGCTACCTGGAACCGGGCGAGCTGCTGCACAAAGTGCCGGACCACGCGGTGTTCCACTCGTTCTGGGCCGAAGCGCGCAGTGATTCGTTCCAGCCGCCGCCACGCATCCAGGCGTTGCGCGCGAGCAAATCACGGTAACGGTTGTGTAGAGTCGAGCTTGCTCGACTGCTTCTCGATCAACAAGAGCAGTCGAGCAAGCTCGACTCTACGGAGATGCATCATGCAGTTCAGGACCGGCACGGCCGATGACGTAGCGATGCTGTGGGCACTGCGCACGCGCTGCGTGCGCGAAACCTGCAGCAGCCATTACCCGCCCGACGTGATTGCACCCTGGTCGGCCTCGCCGCCGCCGGCGCAGTACGCGCGCCTGCTGGCGCAGGGCGGTTGCGTGGTGGCCGAGGACAGCCAGGGCGGCCTGCTGGGTTTTGGCGTGTTCGATGCCGAAGGCAACGAGGTCGATGCGCTGTTCGTCGATCCGGACAGGGGCGGGCAGGGCATCGGCCAGGCGCTGATGCAGCGCTTGCTGGCGCTGGCCGACCCCGCGCGCGACGTGGTGCTGTCGGCATCGCTCAATGCGGTGCCGTTCTACCAGCGTCAGGGGTTCATCGCCGGAAACGAGGAGGCCTACCCGCACCCCAGCGGCGTGGCCCTGGCCTCGGTGCGCATGCACCGGAAACTGTAGAGCCGAGCCCACGCTCGGCTTTTGTAGAGTCGAGCTATGCTCGACTGCTGTTGATTGCAGTCGAGCATGGGCTCGGCTCTACAGAACCCGGGTCAGCGCCCGGCAAGCCACGCGATTACGCCTTCGGCCGCGCGCAGGCCACTGGCATAGCACGCCGTCAGCAGGTAACCGCCGGTCGGCGCTTCCCAGTCCAGCATCTCGCCGGCGCAGAACACGCCGGGCAGGGTGCGCACCATCAGGCCATCATCCAGCGCCTGCAGGCGCACGCCGCCGGCGGTGCTGATCACCTCGGCCATCGGCCGCGGGCGCAGCAGGCGCAACGGCAAGCGCTTCAGCGTGGTTGCCACGGCCGGCAGATCGTTGCCGGCCTCCTTGCCCAGGAGTTCGAACACCAGTGCGGCTTTCACCGCATCCAGCCCGGCCTGGCGGCGCAGGTGCTCGCCGAAGCTGCGGCCCTTGCGCGGGCGCGACAGGTCAGCCAGCAGGCGTGCCTCATCGCGGCCCGGCACCAGATCCAGCCACAGGGTGGCGTGGCCCTCACGGTTGATGGTCTCGCGCAGGTCCGCAGCCAGGGCGTAGACCAGGCTGCCTTCGATGCCGTATTCGCTGGCCACGCACTCGCCCTGCAGCGACTGCGGTTGGCCCTGCAGGTCGATCCAGTGCGCGACCACCGCCTTCAGCGGTGCACCGGCATTGCGCTGGGCAAAGAACGGGGTCCAGTCCACGTCGAAGCCGCAGTTGGCTGATTGCAGCGGGGCGATGTCCATGCCGCGCGCCTGCAACGGCGCGACCCAGGCGCCATTGCTGCCCAGTTGCGGCCAGCTGCCGCCGCCCAGCGCCAGCACGGTGGCGTCGGCGTGCACGTCCAGCGGGCCGTCGGCGGTGCTGAAGCACAACGCGCCATCATCGCTCCAGCCCGTCCAGCGGTGGTTGGCGTGCAGGCGCACGCCCTGTTCCTTCAGCCGCCGTACCCAGCCGCGCAACAGCGGCGCCGCCTTGCGGTCGACGGGGAACACGCGGCCCGAACTGCCCACATAGGTCTCCACGCCGAAGCCGGCCGCCCAGTCACGCAACGCCTGCGCGTCGAAGCCGTCCAGCCAGCGGCCGACCGCGGCGGACTGCTCGCGGTAGCGGCTGTCGAACAACGGGCGCGGGTCGGAATGGGTCAGGTTGAGGCCGCCCTTGCCGGCAATCAGGAACTTGCGGCCGGGCGAGCCCTTGGCTTCGTACAGGTCCACGTCCAGCCCCGCCGCGCGCAGGCGCTCGGCGGCGAACAGGCCGGCCGGTCCGCCACCGATGACGGCGACCCGGCGCGGCGGTGCGGCATTACGGTTTGACATCGAGCAGCTCGACATCGAACACCAGCGAGGAACCGGCCGGGATCGGGCCGACGCCGCGGTCGCCATAGCCATAGGCCGGCGGGATCATCAGGGTGCGCTTGCCGCCCACCTTCATGCCGGCCACGCCTTCATCCCAGCCACGGATGACCTGGCCGGCGCCGAGGGTGAAGGTGAACGGTTCGCCGCGGCCGACCGAGCTGTCGAAGGTCTTGCCGTGCTTGCTCTCGGTGCGCTGGTCGTAGATCCAGCCGGTGTAGTGCACGCTCACCTTCTGCCCGGGCACGGCTTCGGCGCCGGTACCGACCTGGGTGTCGATGCGCTCGAAGGTGGCCAGGGTGCCACCCGGCGGCGGACCGGACGGTTCGCGGGCACAGCCGGCGGCGACAAGGGACAGCAGCAGGGGAAGCAGCAGGCGGCGCATCGGCGTCTCCGGGATGGGCGGTGTCGGGGGCGGCAAGGGTAGCGCATCAGCGCCGGGTATCATGGGGGCATGGCCAAACTCCTGCTCAATCTCCGCAACGTCGGTGACGACGAATACGCCGATGTATGCACGCTGCTGGACCAGCATGGCATCGCCTGGTACCGCACCGAACCCAGCCCGTGGGGCATTTCCAACGGCGGCCTGTGGCTGAGCGAGGATGGCGACCAGCCGCGGGCGAAGGCGCTGATGGCCGAGTACCAGGCGGCGCGCGGGGTGCGCGTGCGTGCCGAGCGCGAGCAGGCACTGCGCGAGGGCACGGCCGAGACGTTCGGCAGCCTGCTGCGGCGGCGGCCGGTGTTCGTGGTGCTGGTGCTGCTGGGCATGATCGTGGCGGCGGCGCTGGTGCTGCTGCCGTTCGTGCTGTTGCGGGGCTAAGCCCCCCGAGGTAGTGCCGGCCGCTGGCCGGCAAGGGCTCGGATCCCTCCGCCGCGCGGAGGGCTCTGACCCCTGAATCTGTCCATGCGGGCGGCAGGCGCTAAAATGGCGGGATGATCGCCAATACCGCTGCCTACCATTTCGCCGTCATCGACGCCCCCCAGGCCCTGTGCGACCAGCTGCTGGCGCGCGCCGAGGCGGCGGAGCTGCGCGGAACCATCCTGGTGGCGGGCGAGGGCCTGAACCTGTTCCTGGCCGGGGCGCCGGAGGCGATCGAGGGTTTCTACGCCGCCCTGCATGCCGATGCGCGTTTTGCCGGCATGCGGGTCAAGACCAGCTTCAGCGAGCACCAGCCGTTCGCGCGCCTGAAGGCGAAGGTGAAGGACGAGATCATCAGCTTCCGCCGCGATGACGGCCAGCCGCTGGAGTACCCGCGGGCGCCGGCCGTGGACCCGGCCACCGTGCAGCGCTGGCTGCGCCAGGGTCACGATGATGCAGGCAAGCCGGTGGTGATGCTCGACACCCGCAACCTGCAGGAAGTGGAGTACGGCACGTTCAAGGACGCGCTGGTGCTGCCCATCCACAAGTTCACCGATCTGCCGGAGGCCCTGGCGCCACACCGCGAGGCGCTGAAGGACAGCACCGTGGTCAGCTTCTGCACCGGTGGCATCCGCTGCGAGAAGGCCGCCCTGTGGATGCTCAACGACGGCATGGACAACGTGCTGCAGCTTGACGGCGGCATCCTTGGCTACTTCGAGGAGGTCGGCGGCGAGGGCTACGAGGGCCGCTGTTTCGTGTTCGATGAGCGCGTGGCGCTGGATGCCGCGCTGCAGCCGATGGTGGACGAGCCGCTGGCCGAGCCGCGCCCGAGCGCGTTCTGACCGCGCGTCTCTGTAGAGCCGAGCCCATGCTCGGCTGCCGTTGAGCGGTTGAAAGCAGCCGAGCATCGGCTCGGCTCTACACCCATCCCGCAGGAATCAGCATCCTGCCACCGTCACTGGCCGTGGCCCCGTCCCGACCCCATGCAAGGGGACATCCTGTGACGGAAATACGCCTGATGATCCCGTTGTCGATCCTCGACCTGGCCCCGGTCTGCGAGGGCAGCGATACCACCGCCGCCTTCGCCAACATGCTGGAACTGGCCCAGCACGCCGATGCGCTGGGCTACCGCCGCTACTGGCTGGCCGAACACCACAACATGCCCGGCATCGCCAGCGCGGCCACCGCCGTGCTGATCGGCCACGTAGCCGGCGGCACGAAGCGCATCCGCGTCGGCTCCGGCGGCATCATGCTGCCCAACCACGCGCCGCTGCAGGTGGCCGAGCAGTTCGGCACGCTGGCCTCGCTGTACCCCGACCGCATCGACCTGGGCCTGGGCCGTGCACCCGGTACCGACCAGCCCACTGCGCGCGCCCTGCGCCGCTACTTCGACAGCGCCGACCAGTTCCCGCAGGACGTGCGCGAGCTGCTGCACTACTTCGAACCGGTGCAGCCCGGCCAGGCCGTGCAGGCCGTGCCCGGTGGTGGCCTGCGGGTGCCGACCTGGATCCTCGGTTCCAGTCTGTTCGGTGCGCGCATGGCCGCCTCGATGGGCCTGCCGTATGCCTTTGCCTCGCATTTCGCGCCCGACTCGATGGACGAAGCGCTGGCGGTCTATCGCCGCGAATTCCGCCCCTCGGCCACGCTCAAGCAGCCGCACGCGATGCTGGCGCTGAATGTCGTGGCCAGTGACAGTGAAGCCGAATCGCGCCGCTTGTTCACCAGCCAGCAGCAGAGCTTCGTCAACCTGCGCCGCGGCCGCCCGGGCAGGATCCCGGCGCCGATCGACGATATCGAAACCTTCTGGGAACCGCACGAGAAGCTGGGCGTGGAACGCGCGCTGGCCTGCACCGTGCTGGGCGATCCGCAGCAGGTGGCCGAGGGCATCGCCGCGTTCGTTGATCGCCACACGCCCGACGAACTGATGCTGACCGCCAACCTGTACGACCACCGCGCGCGCCTGCGCTCGTTCGAGCTGGCCATGCATGCCTGGCATGCCCGCCACGCAGGCTGAACATCTGCATCACGGCGCATTGCACCCGCGCCGGGTCTGATGGGGGCTCCTCATTCCGGAGCCCCCACCATGGCCGATACCCGCGCCGAACACATTGCCCAGCTGGCCGAACTGATCAAGGACGTGGAGGTGGCGATGTTCACCACCGTCGGTGTCGATGGCCGCCTGTACAGCCGCCCGCTGGGCACCCAGCAGGTCGCCTTCGATGGCGATCTCTGGTTCGCCACCGCCGCCGACAGCCCGAAGGTGGCCGAGATCGCGCTCAATCCGCGGGTCAACGTGGCCTACGCCTCGCCATCCAAAAACACCTATGTGTCGGTGGCCGGGCGTGCGCGCATCGTCGATGACCGGGCGAAGATCGAGGAGCTGTGGTCGCCGCCGATGAAGCTGTTCTTCCCGGGCGGCAAGGATGACCCGAACCTGCGGCTGATCCACGTGCGCGCCGATTCGGCCGAATACTGGGATGGCCCCGGCACGCTGCTGGGCAAGGCGCTGAGCTTCGTGCTGTCGGCGGTGCAGGACGAACCGGCGCAGCTGGGCGACAACGGGTTCATCGACCTGCGCTGAGGGTCTCATCCACGCCGTGCGTGGCCCGGCGCTACCAGACGGCAGGTAATCCCGCCGGGCATGGCCCGGCGCTACCGGGCGGGGTGTGTGGGGTAGCGCCGGGCCATGCCCGGCGAGCGCAGCGGTCGGCACTCAGAACCAGCGCTGGAGCAGCTCCACCGTATAGCCCACCAGTTGCCCCGAACTGAAGCCGAAGAAGGCGATGGCCACCACGCCGGCAATCCAGTTGAACAGCATCAGCGCGCCATCGCGTTCCAGCAGCGCCAGTGCGAACAGCAGCAGCTGGAAGCCGAACAGGAAGTTGGTGAACGGGATCGGCAGCGACAACAGCGCGCCCAGCAGGACCAGCAGCAGGCCGGTGAATGCATGCGCCGGCAGCGGAACCAGCAGTTGCGGCATGCGCGGCGAGAGCATGCGGTCCAGCCGCCGCAGCGGCCGGTCGATGCGGTCCAGGAAGGTGTGCATGGTGCCGCGCTTCGGCCCGCGCCGGGCGATGAAGCCCGGCAGCCAGGGCTTGCGCCGGCAGAGCAGCATCTGCAGGCCGATCAAAACCACCAGCGGCCCGCTGACCGCGCCGCCCATGCCCGGGATCGGGATGAAGGAGGGCAGGATGGCCACGAACAGGAACACGCCGAAGGCGCTCTGCTGCAGGTCCTTGAGAATCTGCCCGAGGGGCATGTGCTCGGCCGGGTCACCGGAAGCGAACATCGCCAGCAGGGTACGGATGCCCTCGTTGCGGTAGATCGGGCGCTGCTCGCCCGATCCGTCGTCCGGCACGTGGTTCGGATCAGGCGGTGAGCTCATCGGCCTGCTCGTCGGACAGGGTGCGCAGCAGCAGCTTGTCCACGCGCGCACCGTCCAGATCGACCACCTCGAAGCGCCAGCCGGCCCAGTCGAAATACTCGCCCGCATGCGGGATGCGGCCGAAGTAGTGGATGCACATGCCGGCCAGCGTGTAGTAGTCGCCGTCCTCGGCATCAGGCAGTTCGTTGCTGCCGATCAGCTCGCGCAGGTCCTCGATCGGCAGCGAGCCGTCCACCAGCAGCGAGCCGTCCTCGCGGGTCACCACCAGCGCGTCCTCGTCGGCGTTTTCCACCGCCTGCAGGCGGCCGACCACCGCGCCCATCAGGTCGCTGATGGTCACCAGGCCCTGGATCTCGCCGTACTCGTCCACCACCAGCGCCATCGACTGCTGTTCCTCGCGGAAGATCTCCAGCAGCTTCATCGCGTGGGTGGATTCGGAAACGTACAGCGGCTCGCGCAGGGTCTGGAACAGCGCGTTGTCACCGCGCGCCATGCGCGTGGCCAGTGATTTCAGTTCCAGGATGCCGACCACGTCCATGTCGTTGTCGCGCAGTACCGGGTACCGCGAGAACTCGTGCTCGGCCATGATTTCCAGGTTGCGCTCCAGGCCGGCCTGGGTGTCGAGCCAGGCGATCCGGTTGCGCGGGGTCATCAGGCTGTCGGCGGTACGGTCGCCCAGGCGCATGACGCGGTTCATCATGTCGCGCTCGTGGGTATCGATCACGCCTGCCTCGTGGCTCTCGGCCACCAGCATGCGGATCTCTTCTTCGGTCACCTGGGCGGCTTCGTCCTGGCCCAGGCCCATCACCTTCAGCATCAGCTGGGTGGTCTTGGACAGCAGCCAGACGAAGGGCAGGGCCAGCTTGGCCAGCCAGCTCATCGGCATGGCCACCAGGCCGGCGATGGCTTCCGACCGGGTCAGCGCCAGGCGCTTGGGGACCAGCTCGCCGAAGATCAGGGTGATGAAGGTGATCAGGCTGACGGCCAGCACGGTGCCGATCTTGCCGGCATACGCGAAGCCGGGCATCAGCCCCTCGATCCATCCGCCGAAGGCTTCGCCCAGCGCTTCACCGCCCAGATAGCCGGTCAGGACGCCGATGACGGTGATGCCGATCTGCACGGTGGACAGGAAGCTTTCCGGCTTCTCGGAGAGCTCCAGCGCCTTGGCGGCGCGTTTGGAGGTGGCGGCCATCTGCTTCAGGCGGCTCTTGCGCGAGGTCATGACCGACATCTCGGACATGGCGAAGAAGCCGTTCAGCAGAACAAGCGCGAAAACAATCAGGATCATTTCAAACACGGGCGTCGTCCCCGGTTGGTGGCAGGGAGGGCGGGTGCTTGCAGTGGCGGCAGGCGCTCAGGAACAGGGTCCGGCGCGGCGCAGGGGGGTAAGGGTCGTCGTCCATAAGGTGCGCCCGGGGGCGCGCTGGCATCTTAGCAAACGGCCATGGCTGGGTGGCAACTGCCTGTTCAGGTTGGGGGTTTCCACCCCCTCGTCGGGGGCGGGGATACCCGGAATGGTCATCTAGCCGTCATAATTCGTCCTGGTGCCGTCCTTCCCGCGACGGCTGACAGGTTTCTCAATGTTCTCTCTGCAGACCATTTTCGGTTCCGGCAAACAGTTCTACACCCTGCTTGATGAGGCTGCCGTCGCGGCCAACGACGCCGCCAAGGCGCTGCATCTGATGCTGCGCGAGGCCGACCGCCAGCCCGCGCTGGACGCCTTCAAGCTCGCCCGCCTGCGCGAGCGCGCGGCCTCGGACAAGATCAGCCAGGCGCTGGTGGACAGCTTCATGACCCCGATCGAGCGCGAGGACATCGAGGCGCTGGGTTCGGCGCTGTACAAGATCCCGAAGCAGATCGAGAAGTTCGCCGATCGCTATTCGCTGGCCACGACCCACTTGGAGCACATCGACTTCGCGCCGCGCGCGGCGATGCTGGAACAGGCTGCCGGCGTGGTGGTGGAGATGGTGGCCGACCTGCGCCACATGAACCTGGACCGGATGACCGCGCTCAACGAGAAGCTGCGCTCGCTGGAAAACGAGGCCGACCGCCTGATGCTCGAGCTGTACCGCGACATCTATTCGGGCCGCCTGGACAACCTGCAGATGTTCCTGCTGAAGGAATTCTTCGAGATCCTGGAAAAGGCCATCGACCGCTGCCGCGAGGCCGGCGTGGTGGCGTACCAGATCGTGTTGAAGAACAGCTGACGGACGCCGCCGCATGTTGACCCTTGTCCTGGTGGTGATCCTGGCCGCGCTCGTCTTCGAGTTCATCAACGGCTTCCACGACACCGCCAATTCCATTGCCACCGTGGTGGCGACCAAGGTGCTCTCGCCCGGCTGGGCGGTGATGCTGGCCGCGGTCATGAACCTGATCGGCGCGCTGACCGGCACCGCGGTCGCGCTGACCATCGCCTCCGGCCTGCTCAACACCAACGTCGTGGAGGTCACCCCGCAGGTGATCCTGTGCGCGCTGCTGGGCGGCATCATCTGGAACCTGATCACGTGGTGGAAGGGCCTGCCGTCCTCCTCCTCGCACGCCCTGATCGGCGGCCTGTGCGGCGCCGGCCTGGCCGCGGCCCACAACAACTGGGACGCGCTGATCTGGTCCGAGCGCCTGGGCAGCTGGGCGCAGAACAAGGGCCTGCTGTGGAAGGTGTTCGTGCCGATGATCACCTCGCCGATCGCCGGTTTCCTGCTCGGCATCGTGGTGATGGTGCTGCTGTGGGGCCTGATCGCTGGCCTGGCCAAGATCGGTGGTGCCATCGGCCGCCTGGCCCGCCCGCGCATCGTCAACGCGTTCTTCGGCAAGGCCCAGATCGCCTCGGCGGCCTACATGGGCTTTGCCCACGGCCACAATGACGCGCAGAAGACCATGGGCATCATCGCCATGACGCTGATCGGTGCCGAAGCCACCGGTGCGTTGAACGACCTGCCGTCGTGGCTGGCCTTCATGCACCCGGACGCGCACGCCGGTGACGGCATCGCGATGTGGATCGTGCTGACCTGCGCGGTGGTGATGGCTGCCGGTACCGCCTCGGGCGGCTGGAAGATCATCAAGACGCTGGGCCACAAGATGGTCAAGCTGCACCCGATCCACGGCTTCGCCGCGGAGACCAGCTCGGCCACCATCCTGACCATGGCCGCCCACTTCGGCATGCCGGTCTCGACCACCCACAGCATCTCCACCGCCATCATGGGCGTCGGCTTCGCCAAGAACCCGCGTTCGCTGAAGTTCGGCGTGATCGAGCGCATCGTCTGGGCCTGGATCCTCACGATCCCCGCCGCCGGCGGCTGCGCGTACCTGATCCTGAAGCTGTTCGAGCTGTTCGGCTGGACCTGAGGCCAGCAGCCCGATAAACGAAAAAGCCCGCCGGATTCCGGCGGGCTTTTTTCATGGGCAAGGGATTCTTCCGTGCCCATCGTGCCGACCAACGGTCGGCACCCACCAACAGACAGCGCCCGGAAACTCGCCAGCCCACGGATATCCCGCTGTTGCTTTTGAGGTTGCCGGCCAGCGGCCGGCACTACCGCGGGTGCCGGGCCGCAGGCCCGGCCACCACTACCACCCCCTCAGTTGCGCTGGAACAGCGCCTGCACATCCTTCCGGAACGCCGCCTGGCTGTCCGCCCGGCTGTAGAACATGTGCCCGCCCGGATAGCTGCGCACCTGCACCCGGTCCGGGTTGCTGCCCATCGCCGGCATCTGGTCCACCGTCAGGATCGACCCCATGAACGGACACGACAGGTCGTTCCAGCCATGCACGATCAGCACCTGCAGGTGCGGATCGATCGCCACGGCCTGGCGCAGCTGGGTCACCGCCCCCTGGCGCAGCTCGCCACCGCGGTCCCACAGCCGGTTCACGTCGTAGTTCAGCGCCTGGTAGCGCGCATCGACCTTCCAGCCGACCACGCGCGTCACGAAGTCGACCATCGCCGTGGTGGTCGGCGCGATGATGCTGTCCAGCAGGGGATCGTTGGCGCGCTGTTCCGGATCGTTCGGGAACGGGTCGAACGCGGTCACGTTGGAATCGTAGCGACTGCCCAGCGTGCCCTTGTCGCGGAACACCTCGCGCAGGTAAGCCTGGGTTTCCAGGCGGCCACCGGCGCGGCGCACGAACTGCGGGTCCAGCCCGGTCAGCTCGGTCACCTGGCGCAGCATCGCCTCGGTCGCCTGCGGATCACTGCGGCCCTTCATCAGCGCCGTGGCGTAGTCACCGCGCGTGTATTCCACCACCTCGCGCATTGCCGCGTCGGTCAGCTTGCCCTGGCGCTCCAGGTGCGCCGCCGCGATGGACGGCAACGTCTGCATCCACGCCATCGGCGAAACATCGGCGTTGTCTTCCAGGGTCGGGCTCAGGTACGGCGATACCAGCACCAGGCCGTTCATCGCCACGCCCAGGCGCGTCTGCAGGTAATGGGTGATGCGCGGGCCACGGTAGCCGCCGTAGCTTTCGCCGGTCAGGTACTTGCGCGCGCCCATGCGCTGGTTGCGCAGCAGCCAGTCGTAGATCGAACGTGACAGGTACTCGATGTCGGCGCTGGGGTTGTACAGCTGCTTCTTCGCTTCATCATCGCTGATGCGCGCGCGGCTGAAACCCGTGCCGACCGGATCGATGAACACCAGGTCGGTGAAATCCAGCCAGGTGCCGGGGTTGTCGTGCAGGGTGGCCGGTGCCGAGGCACTGTCGCCTTCCGAGCCGAAGGTGACCACCTTGGGCCCGATCGCGCCCATGTTGAGGTAGACCGAAGATGCGCCGGGGCCGCCATTGAGAGCGAAGGTCACCGGGCGGTCCTTGCCGGGCATCGTGTAGGCGGTGAACACCACATCGGCGATCACCTTGCCCTTCTCGTCGCGCACCGGCAGGGTGCCGACGGTGGCGGTGTAGTCGAGGGTGCGGCCGGCCAGGCGCATGCTCTGGCGGGCGGAGGCATCGGCCGGCAGCGCGGGCGCTTCGGTCTTTTCCTCCTTGGTGTCGGGCTTGGATTCGGCGGCCGATGCGGTGAAGGCGCAGGCAGGGGCAACGAGCAGGCCGGCGCAGAGCGCGGCGATGTGCAGCAGGGACTTCATGGCACCAGGACGGTAGCGGAAGAGGATCCCGATGCTAGGCCGCCGCCCGGCGCACCGTATGTGTCCAAAGGCATGGCCGCCGGTGCTGGCCCGTTGCGGCCAGATTCGGTCAAGCGGGCAGGGCGCTCCGTGCCTCGTCGTCGGCCAGCAGGCCGTACACGGCCGAATCGGACAACTCGCCCTGGATGCGCCAGCGCTGGCGCAGCACGCCTTCCAGGTGGAAGCCCAGGCGATCAAGCACGTGTGCGGAGGGCTGGTTGCGCGGGTCGATCTCTGCTTCCACCCGATGCAGGCCAAGCGTGTCGAACAGATAGGCAAGCAGGTGCTGCAGCGCTTCGTGCATGTAGCCCTGGCCCTGCTTGCCGGGGGCCAGCAGGTAGCCGATCTCGGCGCGTGCGGCGTCACGGTCCAGCGCGAACACCACGCAGATGCCCAGCAACGGGCCTTCCGGCGATTCGCGCACGGCCAGCTTGAGCTGGGTGCCGGTGGTGTGCGCGGCGAGGTCGTCGTCGATCTGCGCGCGGGCTTCGGTCGGTCGCGTCCACGCCGGATGATTCCAGAAGCGCATCACGTCCGGGTCGGACTGCAGGGCGAACAGGGCGGCCGCATCGTCACGGCGGATCGGGCTCAGGACCAGGCGCGCGCTGTGCAGCGGCAGTCCCGGGAACAGCAGCGAATGGCTGGCCAATACGAGGGTCCACGCAGAGAGATGCGCATTATGGCGCCGCTGGGTTTGCCGATGGGGGCGTGATGTCTGTAGAGCCGAACCGATGCTCGGCTGCCCGGCACGGTGCGAAATGCAGCCGAGCGTGGGCTCGGCTCTACAGTTGGTCTGCGTCGATCAGGCTTCCAGGGAGGCCAGGTCGCCCTTGCTCTCCAGCCAGCCCTTGCGGTCAGACGCACGCTTCTTGGCCAGCAGCATGTCCATCAGCGAACGGGTCTGCTCGCCGTCATCCACCGTCAGCTGCACCAGGCGGCGCGTATCGGGGTGGATGGTCGACTCGCGCAGCTGTGGCGGATTCATCTCGCCCAGGCCCTTGAAGCGGGTGACATTGACGGCGCCCTTGATCTTCTCGCGTTCGATCTTGTCCAGGATCGAGCGCTTCTCTTCCTCGTCCAGGGCGTAGAACACCTGCTTGCCCACGTCGATGCGGAACAGCGGCGGCATCGCCACGAACACATGGCCGGCATCGACCAGCGCCGGGAAGTGCTTCAGGAACAGCGCGGTCAGCAGGGTGGCGATGTGCAGGCCGTCCGAGTCGGCGTCGGCGAGGATGACCACCTTGCCGTAACGCAGGCCGGCGATGTCTTCCTTGCCCGGGTCGCAGCCGATGGCCACGGCCAGGTTGTGCACTTCTTCGGAGGCCAGCACGCTGTTGGACGACACTTCCCAGGTGTTGAGGATCTTGCCGCGCAGCGGCAGGATCGCCTGGAAGTCCTTGTCGCGCGCCTGCTTGGCGCTGCCGCCTGCCGAGTCACCTTCCACCAGGAACAGTTCGGTGCGCGACAGGTCCTGGCTGATGCAGTCGGCCAGCTTGCCGGGCAGGGCCGGGCCCTGGGTGACCTTCTTGCGGACGACCAGCTTTTCGGTCTTCAGGCGCGCGCTGGCGCGCTCGATGGCGATCTGCGCGATCTTCTCGCCCAGCTCCACGTTCTGGTTCAGCAGCAGGCTGAAGGCGTCGTGCGCGGCGCCTTCGACGAAACCGGCGGCCTGGCGCGAGGACAGGCGTTCCTTGGTCTGGCCGCTGAACTGCGGATCGGTCATCTTCAGCGACAGCACGAACGACACGCGGTCCCACACGTCTTCCGGGGCCAGCTTGACGCCGCGCGGCAGCAGGTTGCGGAAGTCGCAGAACTCGCGCAGCGCCTCGGTCAGGCCGGTACGCAGGCCATTGGCGTGGGTGCCGTGCTGGGCGGTGGGGATCAGGTTGACGTAGCTTTCCTGTACCAGCTCGCCTTCCGGCAGCCAGGCCACGGCCCAGTCAACGATCTCGGTATCCTTCTTCAGGTTGCCGACGAACAGATCGGCCGGCAGCGACTCGCGGTCGCCCAGCTCCATCTTCAGGTAGTCGCGCAGGCCGTCTTCGTAGTACCAGGTGTCGACTTCGCCGGTGGCTTCGTCGGTCAGCTTCACGGTCAGGCCCGGGCACAGCACGGCCTTGGCGCGCAGCAGGTGCTTGAGCGCGCGCACGGCGAACTTGGGCGTATCGAAGTACTTCGGGTCCGGCCAGAAGCGCAGCCGCGTACCGGTGTTCTTCTTGCCCACCGTGCCGACCACTTCCAGCGGCGAGGCGCGGTCGCCATCGCGGAAGGTGATGCGATGCTCGGCACCGTCGCGCTTGATGTGGATCTCGACCAGGGTGGACAGTGCGTTGACCACGCTGACGCCGACGCCGTGCAGGCCGCCGGAGAAGGTGTAGTTGTTGTTGTTGAACTTGCCGCCCGCGTGCAGGCGGGTCAGGATCAGCTCGACGCCCGGAATCTTCTCTTCCGGATGGATGTCGACCGGCATGCCGCGGCCGTCATCGCTGACTTCCACGCTGCCGTCCTTGTACAGGGTGATCTCGATCGAGCGGGCGTGGCCGGCGAGGGCCTCGTCCACCGAGTTGTCGATCACTTCCTGCGCCAGGTGGTTCGGGCGCGCGGTGTCGGTGTACATGCCAGGACGGCGCTTGACCGGGTCAAGGCCGGACAGGACTTCAATATCGGCGGCGTTATAGCGTGCGTTCATCTATCTTCAAAGCGCGGAGCGACGCGCAAGTGTGCGGTGTGGACGGGGAATTTGCACGCCTGCGGTTCAGCCTCGGCGCCGGGGAGGGGGTAAAATGACAGCCGCTGGAATCTGAACGCCGGCGCCCCCATGTCCAAGCCATACCGCGAGGAGGACTCCATGAAGAAGTTGCTGACCATTGCGATCCTGGCCGCTGCCGCCGTTGCAGTGCCGCTGGTGATGGCGCAGAACGCAGGCCAGACGGCCCCGCAGCAGGGCGACCAGGCCGACAAGGCCGCGCAGTCCGAGGCGGATGCCAAGGCCAAGCGCCGCGCCCAGGCCAATGCCGAAATGAAGGCCAAGGGCCAGCCGGTCCCGCAGCAGGAAGAAGAGGAAGAGGCGCGGAAGAAGAAGTAAGGCTTCCGCCGCCAAGGCCGCTGCCGCAAGGCGCTGGCCCCTGAACGCCCCGCACTGCGGGGCGTTTTCTTTTGCCGATGACGCTATCTGCCACTTGGGTTGGCGGCCATCTATCTGTAAACTATGGCTTTCCGGGAGTAGTGCGTGTCCACCATTTGCGAATGGGCTGGACCGGCCATGCGTGGCCTCCAGCAATGCGGGTCGCAGGTGACGGTCGAATTGACCGGCACAGCCGCCCCGACCTCGCACGATGGTCCCCGTCCGGCGCCTGCCGCCGACCGGTCCCGCGCCTCCCTCGCTGCCCCAGCGAACCGGAAAACCCCCTTTCTGCTCCACGCCCGCCCCTCGGGCAGGCGTGGCGCTGCCGTTTTCCATTTCCAGACAGGATGCTTGCAGCCATGACTCCCTTGATTTTCGTAACCGGCGGCGTGGTGTCCTCGCTCGGCAAAGGTATTGCCGCTGCGTCACTGGCCGCCATCCTCGAAGCGCGTGGCCTGAAGGTCACGATGATGAAGCTCGACCCGTACATCAACGTCGATCCGGGCACCATGAGCCCGTTCCAGCACGGTGAGGTCTACGTCACCGACGACGGCGCCGAGACCGACCTCGACCTGGGCCACTACGAGCGCTTCGTGCGTACCCGCCTGAGCCGCAAGAACTCGGTCACCACCGGCCGCATCTACGAGAACGTCATCCGCAAGGAGCGCCGCGGCGACTACCTGGGCGCGACCGTGCAGGTCATCCCGCACATCACCGACGAGATCCGCCGCTGCATCGACGAAGCCACCGAAGGCTACGACGTGGCCCTGGTCGAGATCGGCGGCACCGTGGGCGACATCGAGTCGCTGCCGTTCCTGGAGGCGATCCGCCAGGTGCGCACCGAGCGCGGCCCGGAGAAGGCGCTGTTCATGCACCTCACCCTGGTGCCGTACATCGGCGCCGCCGGTGAGCTGAAGACCAAGCCGACCCAGCATTCGGTGAAGGAACTGCGTTCGATCGGCATCCAGCCGGACGTGCTGCTGTGCCGTTCCGAGCAGGCCGTGCCGGATTCGGAGCGCCGCAAGATCGCCCAGTTCACCAACGTCTCCGAACGCGCCGTCATCAGCGTGCCGGACGTGGACGTGCTGTACCGCATTCCGTCGGGCCTGCATGCGCAGGGCCTGGACGAGATCGTGGTCAACCAGCTGAAGCTGGCCGACAAGGTCGGCCCGGTCGACCTGTCGATGTGGGAGGACGCGGTCGACGCGACCCTGCACCCGCTGGACGAAGTGACCATCGCCGTGGTCGGCAAGTACGTCGACCACCAGGATGCGTACAAGTCGGTCGGCGAAGCCCTCAAGCACGGCGGCCTGCGCCAGCGCACCAAGGTCAACCTGAAGTGGCTGGAAGCGCAGGACCTGGAAGGCACCGACATGGCCGCGCTGGCCGACGTCGACGGCATCCTGGTGCCGGGCGGCTTCGGTGACCGCGGTTTCGAAGGCAAGGTGCTGACCTCGCAGTTCGCCCGCCAGAACAGCGTGCCGTACTTCGGCATCTGCTACGGCATGCAGGCGGCGGTGGTGGACTACGCGCGCCACGTGCTGGGCCTGGAAAACGCCAACAGCACCGAGAACGACCGCCAGTCGCCGGACCCGGTGATCGGCCTGATCACCGAATGGCGTACCGCCACCGGCGATGTCGAAAAGCGCGATGACAAGAGCGACCTCGGCGGCACCATGCGCCTGGGCCTGCAGGAACAGCGCCTGAAGCCGGGCACGCTGGCCCGCGAGCTGTACGGCAAGGACGTGGTCTCCGAGCGTCACCGCCACCGCTACGAGTTCAACAACCGCTACCGCACCCAGCTGGAAGATGCCGGCCTGGTGATCTCGGGCAAGTCGATGGACGACACCCTGGTGGAAGTGGTCGAACTGCCGCGTGACGCGCACCCGTGGTTCCTGGCCTGCCAGGCGCACCCGGAATTCCTGTCCACCCCGCGCGATGGCCATCCGCTGTTCATCGGCTTCATCCGTGCCGCGCGCGAGCGCAAGGCCGGTGGCGCGCTGCTGGCCGAAGCCCGCGCCTGACTTGTGAAGGGGGGCTTCGGCCCCCATCCTGCATGCTTCAACCCCAGCGCGCCGGCCCTGCCGGCGTAGCGGACAACAAGGAAACGCCATGAAACTGTGTGGATTCGAGGTCGGGCTGGACCAGCCCCTGTTCCTGATCGCCGGCCCCTGCGTGATCGAGTCGATGCAGCTGCAGCTCGATACCGCCGGCAAGCTGAAGGAGATCACCGACCGCCTCGGCGTCAACTTCATCTTCAAGTCGAGCTTCGACAAGGCCAACCGTACTTCGGGCACCGCTTTCCGCGGCCCGGGCATGGAAGAAGGCCTGAAGGTGCTGGCCGAAGTGAAGAAGCAGATCGGCGTGCCGGTGCTGACCGACGTGCATGAATACACCCCGATGGACGAAGTGGCCTCGGTGGTGGACGTGCTGCAGACCCCGGCGTTCCTGGTCCGCCAGACCGACTTCATCCGCAAGGTGTGTGCAGCCGGCAAGCCGGTCAACATCAAGAAGGGCCAGTTCCTGGCGCCGTGGGACATGAAGCCGGTCGTCGAGAAGGCCAAGTCCACCGGCAACGAGCAGATCATGGTCTGCGAGCGTGGCGCCAGCTTCGGCTACAACAACCTGGTCAGCGACATGCGTTCGCTGGCGGTGATGCGTGACACCGGCTGCCCGGTGGTGTTCGACGCCACCCATTCGGTGCAGCTGCCGGGCGGGCAGGGCACCAGTTCCGGCGGCCAGCGCGAACACGTGCCGGTGCTGGCGCGTGCCGCGGTGGCGGTGGGCATCTCCGGCCTGTTCGCCGAGACCCACCCGGATCCGTCCAAGGCCCTGTCCGATGGCCCCAATGCGTGGCCGCTGGACCAGATGGAAGCCCTGCTCGAGACCCTGATGGAGCTCGACGCGGTGACCAAGAAGCACGGCTTCTCGCGCTTCGCGTGAGTCTTGACCCGTGGGCGGCGCTGGAAGCCCAGCGTCGCCGGCGGCATTGGCGCAGCTGGCCGTGGGGCTGGATGGCGCTGGCGCTGTGCGTGCTGGCGTGGGTCGCGTTCGGTTACATGGTGCTGCTGGGTGCTGCCGGTACCCGCATGCCCGGCGATGGTGCGGCCCCGCACTGGCAGGCCACGATGTTCAAGGTTTCCCTCGGCGCGGCCGCCGTGCTGTATGCGGCGAGCCTTGCAAGCACGGTGCTGGGCTGGCGCCTGCAGCGCGCACGCGGTGCCGCTGGGCTGGCCGCGCTGCTGCTGGCCGTGCCGTCGGCGCTGCTGGCCTGGGCCATCCTTGCCCAGCTGTGATGGTTCACCTGCGGGCATTGGCCCCCTTCATGCGGTACCCATTCATACGATGAACCCGACCTCTTCCGCGCGCGTGCCGCGCCGACCGTGGCCCTGGGGCGCGTGCGCGCTTGGCCTTGCCGTGCTTGCCTGGGCCGCCCTCGCCGCCGGGGTGGTGGTGTTCCTGTCTGCGATCGGCATGCCGGGGGATGGCAGCCATGCGCTGGCCTCCAAGCAGTGGATCCTGATGCTGGCGGTGGCTGTGCTCGCGCTGTCCGCGCTTGGCAGTGGGGTGGCCTCGGTGCTGGCCTGGCGCACCCAGCGTGGCCGTGGCACGGCTGCGGTGGCGGCACTGCTGCTGGCGCTGCTGGGCCTGCTGATTGCGGTGCCGCTGCTGGTGCAGGGCGCGGATCCGGTCGTGGCCGACGACACCATTTGGCAAGCGACGGGCAGCCGGGGATAATCACGCGGCATTTCACATTTGTCGCATTCCCTCCTCCAGACAGGTAACCGGTCCGCTCATGAGTACGATCCGCAGCATCCACGCCCGTGAAATCCTCGACAGCCGTGGCAACCCCACGCTGGAAGCCGAAGTCATCCTGGAGGACGGTTCGTTCGGTCGCGCCGCGGTTCCCTCCGGCGCCTCGACCGGTACCAAGGAAGCGGTCGAGCTGCGTGACGGCGACAAGACCCGTTACCTGGGCAAGGGCGTGCGCAAGGCCGTCGAGAACGTCAACGGCGCCATCGCCAATGCACTGAAGGGCTTCGAAGCCGTCGACCAGGCTGGCCTGGACCGTCGCCTGATCGACCTGGACGGCACCGAGAACAAGGGCCGCCTGGGCGCCAACGCGCTGCTGGCCGTGTCGATGGCAGCCGCGCATGCCGCCGCTGCGTCCAGCAAGCAGGCCCTGTGGCAGTACCTGGCCACCAAGACCGGTGCGACCCCGTCGCTGCCGGTGCCGATGATGAACATCATCAACGGCGGCGCCCACGCCGACAACAACGTCGACTTCCAGGAATTCATGGTGCTGCCGGTGGGCTTCACCTCGTTCTCCGAAGCACTGCGTGCCGGCACCGAAATCTTCCATTCGCTGAAGTCCGTGCTGAAGAGCCACGGCCTGAGCACCGCCGTGGGCGACGAAGGCGGCTTCGCGCCGGACTTCCGCAGCAACGTCGAAGCGCTGGACACCATCCTGGAAGCCATCGGCAAGGCCGGCTACACCGCCGGTGAAGACGTGCTGCTGGGCCTGGACGTGGCCTCCAGCGAATTCTTCGAGAACGGCAAGTACAACCTGGTGGGCGAGAACAAGCGCCTGACCTCCGAGCAGTTCGTCGACTTCCTGGCCGACTGGGCCGCGCAGTACCCGATCATCACGATCGAAGACGGCCTGGCCGAGAACGACTGGGCTGGCTGGAAGCTGCTGACCGACCGCATCGGCAAGAAGGTGCAGCTGGTGGGCGACGACCTGTTTGTCACCAACCCGAAGATCTTCCAGGAAGGCATCGACTCGGGCACCGCCAACGCGATCCTGATCAAGGTCAACCAGATCGGTACCCTCAGCGAAACCCTGGAAGCGATCGCCATGGCCGACCGTGCCGGCTACGCCGCCGTGGTCTCGCACCGCTCGGGCGAAACCGAAGACACCACCATCGCCGACATCTCGGTGGCCACCACTGCCACCCAGATCAAGACCGGCTCGCTGTGCCGCAGCGATCGCGTGGCCAAGTACAACCAGCTGCTGCGCATCGAGGAAGCCCTCGGCGCCAGCGCGCGTTACGCCGGTCGTGACGCGTTCGTGTCGCTGAAGCGCTGAGCCCATGCGCGACTGGCGCTGGCTGCTGTTGCTGCTGGCCCTGCTGCTGGCATGGCTGCAGTACCGTTTCTGGTTCGGCCCGGGCAATTCGGGTGAAGTGATGATGCTCGAAGCCCAGGTCGCCAACCAGGAGCGGGACAATGAAGGTCTGCAGCAGCGCAACGATGCGCTGGCTGCCGAAGTGAAGGACCTCAAGGAAGGCCAGGCCGCCATCGAAGAACGCGCGCGCAGCGAGCTGGGCATGATCAAGCCCGGCGAAAAGTTCTACCGCGTGGTGGAGGATGCGCCGGTTCGCCCGGCGCAGGCTGCACCGGTCTCGGCGCAGGTCGGCGACCATCCGGCGGACGTGCCGTGAGCGCGGCCATCTGGGCGGTCGTTCCGGCCGCCGGGCGGGGTACCCGTTTCGGCGCGCCGTTGCCCAAGCAGTACCTGCAGGCGGGCGGGCAGATCCTGCTCGCCCATACCCTGGATGCACTGCTGGCGCACCCGGCCGTGGCCGGGGCGATGGTGGTGGTCGGCCAGGACGATGCCGATTGGCCGGGCTGGACCGAGTGGTCCGGCAAGCCGGTGCTGACCTGCATCGGCGGCGCCACCCGGGCCGCTTCGGTGCTGGCGGGCCTGCAGGCCCTGCCCGACAGTGTGCGCGCCGACGAGTTCGTGCTGGTGCACGATGCCGCGCGGCCCAACCTGTCGCTGGCCGATCTGGGCCGCCTGCTGGAAGTGGGGCGTGCCGACCCGGTCGGCGCGATTCTCGCCGCCCCCGTGCGCGACACCCTCAAGCGAGCCGGTGACGATGGTGGCATTGATGGCACCGAGCCGCGCGAGCGCCTCTGGCGTGCGTTGACCCCGCAGCTGTTCCGCCGCCACCAGCTGGTCCGCGCGCTGGCCGGTGCTGCCGCCAGCGGCGTCGAGGTGACCGACGAAGCCATGGCCATGGAGCGCCAGGGCCAGCGACCGCTGCTGGTGGAAGGCAGCGAGGACAATTTCAAGGTCACCACCCCGGCCGACCTCGACCGTTTCGAATTCGTACTTTCCCGCCGCGCCGGCTGATCGCCCGCGCGGCCCTGCTGCAAGGGTTGCATCCATGAGCACAGCTCCGTTCCCGCCCGTCCGTATCGGCCAGGGCTACGACGTCCATGCCTTCGGCGAAGGCGACCACATCATGCTGGGCGGCATCCGCGTGGCGCACAGCTGCGGCGTGCTGGCCCACAGCGATGGCGACGTCATCCTGCACGCACTGTGCGATGCCATGCTCGGCGCGATCGCGCTGGGCGACATCGGCCAGCATTTCCCGCCCAGCGACGATCGCTGGAAGGGTGCGGACAGCAGTGATTTCGTCCGCCATTGCGACAGCCTGCTGCGCGAGCGTGGCTGGCGCGTCGGCAATACCGACATCACGGTCATCTGCGAGCGGCCCAAGGTCGGCCCGCATGCACTGGCCATGCGCGAGCGCATCGGCGGCCTGCTGCAGCTGCCGCTGGACGCGGTCAGCGTCAAGGCCACCACCTCGGAGAAGCTCGGCTTCACCGGCCGTGGCGAAGGCATTGCCGCGCAGGCCGTCGTCCTGCTGGTGGCGGCATGATTCCGTTGCCGCTGGCCTTTGGTGCGCCGCTGCTGAGCGCGCGCATCCGCACCACGCCGGACGACTTCCAGGTGGACGAACTGCCGGCCTTCGAGGCCACCGGCGAAGGTGAGCACCTGCTGCTGCACATCCGCAAGCGCGGCGCCAACACGGTGCACGTGGCCAAGGTGCTGGCGAAGTGGGCGGGCCTGCCGGAGATGGCGGTCAGCTACGCGGGCATGAAGGACCGCAACGCGGTCACCACCCAGCGCTTCAGCGTGCACCTGCCCAAGCGCGTCGCCCCGGACCTGGCCAGCCTGGCCAGCGACGAGATCGAAGTGCTCGAGGCCACCTGGCACAACCGCAAGCTGCAGCGCGGGGCGCTGGCCGGCAACCGCTTCAAGCTGGTGCTGCGCGACGTGCAGGGCGACGCCGCGGCCATCGATGAGCGCCTGCAGCAGATTGCCGCGCGTGGCCTGCCGAACTGGTTCGGCGAGCAGCGTTTTGGTCGCGACGGTGGCAATGTTCCGGCCGCGCTGGCGATGTTCGGTGGCCGCCGCATGCGCCAGGACCAGCGTTCACTGCTGCTGTCGGCGGCCCGCTCGGCCCTGTTCAACCGCGTGCTGGCCGCGCGCGTGGAGCAGGGCAGCTGGGACCAGCCGCTGGACGGCGAGGTGTGGATGCTCGATGGCAGCCGCAGCGTGTTCGGCCCGGAGCCGTATACCGATGTGCTGGCCGAGCGCCTGGCGCGCTTCGACATCCATCCCAGCGCACCGCTGTGGGGCGAGGGTGAGCTGCGCAGCACCGAGGCTGCCCGCACGCTGGAGCTGGCGGCGCTGGACGATGAGGAGTCGCAGGCCCTGCGTGCCGGCCTGGAAGGCGCCCGCCTGAAGCAGGAGCGTCGCGCGCTGCGCCTGCGTCCTGCCCTGCTGCAGCATCAGTGGCTGGCCGATGACGTGCTGGAGCTGTCGTTCGCGTTGCCGCCGGGCTGCTATGCCACCGCGGTGCTGCACGAACTGGGCCCGGTCGAAGACGCCTCGCAGGGCTGATCGCCGGGCGGGTTCGGGATATCCAGGCATGGCGTGGATCTACCGGCATCGCATGGAACCACGCCATGTGTGGATGCGGGCCGACGTGCAGGTCGTAGATCCACGCCATGCGTGGATGAGGGTCGCCGCGCCGGTTCGTAGATCCACGCCATGCGTGGATGAGGGGATCAACGCCGCGCCGGGTCGTAGATCCACGCCATGCGTGGATGAGGGGATCAACGCCGCGCCGGGTCGTAGATCCACGCCATGCGGGGATGCGGGCCGACGTGCAGGTCGTAGATCCACGCCATGCGTGGACGGGGGCCGACGTGCAGGTCGTAGATCCACGCCCTGCGTGGATGAGGGTCGCCGTGCAGGTCGTAGATCCACGCCATGCGTGGATGCGGGCCGACGTGCAGGTCGTAGATCCACGCCCTGCGTGGATGCGGGGATCAACGCCGCGCCAGCAACACCAGCACCGCACCGGTGCCACCCTGGCCGGTCGGCGCCGAGTGGAACGCAAGCACGTCGTTGCGCAGCCGCAGTAGTCGGTCCACCAGGTTCTTCAGCACCGGTGCGCCGCCATCGGACTGCAGGCCCTTGCCGTGGATGATGCGCACGCAGCCGTACTCGTGAGCGTGCGCTTCCAGCAGGAACTGGCGCAGCAGCATCTCGGCCTGCGCGGCGGTCGCGCCGTGCAGGTCCAGTTCGTCCTGCACCGAATACTGGCCGCGCTTCAGGCGCTGGAACATGCGCGGCGGCAGGTTGTCGCGGCGGTAGCTGGCGGTGTCGCCGGCTTCCAGCGGGCTGCTGTCGCGCAGCAGGCGGGCGAACTCACCCGCTGCCTCGGCTTCGTCGCGTTCGGCCATGCGCGCGCGCGGCTTCGGTCGCGGCGCCGCGGGCGCTGGCTCGACCTCCTTGCGCAGCGGCTTCACTTCGCCGATGGCCGCACGGAACAGGGCGGCCGGATCTTCATCTTCAGGGTGCGACATGCGCACAGGGTAAACCGCCCGCGCGGGTCTGCCTATGTCGATTCGATGACGCGCATCACCACCGGCAGGGTAGGACCGGCGGCCCGCTTGCGGCACAATACCCGACGCACTTGCGCGATCGCCGGTCCCCGACAGGGGCGCGGGCGTTCCCGCCCACGCGACAAGGTGACGGAATCGAATTCTTGGAAAATCAAGCGGTTAAATCGAAGATGCGCATCCTGGTCAGTAACGATGATGGCGTCGACGCCGCAGGCATCCGGATGCTTGCCGCCGTGCTGCGCGAGGCCGGCCATGAAGTGACGGTGGTCGCCCCCGACCGTGATCGTTCCGGTGCCAGCAATTCGCTGACGCTGGACCTGCCGATCCGGCTCAAGCGCATCGACCACTACACCGTCTCGGTGGCAGGAACTCCGACCGACTGCGTGCACCTGGCGCTGACCGGCCTGCTCGAATTCGAACCCGACATTGTCGTTTCCGGCATCAACAACGCCGCCAATCTCGGCGACGACGTCATCTATTCGGGCACCGTCTCGGCGGCGATGGAAGGTCGCTTCCTCGGCCTGCCGGCGGTGGCTGTTTCCCTGGTCACCCGCAACCACGATCCGAAGCACTTCGAGACCGCCGCGCGTGCCGCAGTGGAGATCGTCGCCCGCCTGAAGGCCGATCCGCTGCCAGCCGACACCATCCTCAACGTCAACGTGCCCGACCTGCCGTGGAGCGAGGTCAAGGGTTTCGAAGTGACGCGGCTGGGCAACCGTCATCGCGCCGAAGGCTGCATCGCGCAGAAGGACCCGCGCGGCAACGACGTGTACTGGATCGGCCCGGCCGGTCGTGAACAGGATTCCGGCCCCGGCACCGATTTCAATGCCGTGCGCACCGGCCACATCTCGATCACGCCCATCCAGGTCGACCTGACCCGCTACCAGGCACTTGAGAAAGTGGCCAGCTGGGTCGGCGGCCTCAGCGCCGCGCTGGACCAGCCGGCATGAGCCCGCGCCTGCGCCTGCAGCCGGAAGCGGTTGGCATCGGCATGACCTCGCAGCGGGTGCGCGACCGCCTGGTCGATCGCCTGCGCGAAGCCGGCATCGTCGACGAGTCCACGCTGAACGCGATCCGGGTGGTGCCGCGCCATCTGTTCATCGACGAGGCCCTGGCCTCGCGTGCCTACGAAGACACCGCGCTGCCGATCGGCCATGGGCAGACCATCTCGCAGCCGTGGGTCGTGGCCCGCATGACCGAGGCGGTGCTGCAGGTCGCGCCGAAGACGGTGCTGGAAGTAGGCACCGGCTCGGGCTACCAGGCCGCCGTGCTCGGCGCCGTGGGCCTGGAGGTCTACACCGTCGAGCGCATCGGCGATCTGCTGCGGCAGGCCCGCAAGCGCTTCCGCGCATTGGGCATGAACATCCGTACCAAGCATGATGACGGCCGCGTCGGCTGGGCCGAGCACGGCCCCTACGATGCGGTGGTGGTCACCGCGGCCGCGCCGGCCCTGGTCGATGCCCTGGTCGAGCAGCTGGCTGTCGGTGGGCGCCTGGTGGCGCCGGTGGGTGGCCCGGGCGGCCAGTCACTGGTGCAGCTGGACCGCAGGGAAGACGGCAGCATCGAACAACGCGTGCTGGCACCGGTCACGTTCGTGCCGCTGCTGTCTGGCATGCTCGATTGAATCCACGGAGCAGGGTTGCATGAAGATTTTCGGGCCGCTGTACGAGCGGGCGATGAAGTGGGCGGCGCACGAACGCGCGCCGACCTACCTGACGGTGTTGAGCTTCTTTGAAGCCATCATTTTCCCGGTCATGCCGGAAGTGATGCTGGCGCCGATGTGCGTGGCCCAGCCCAAGCGCGGCTGGTGGTTCGCCACGCTCAGCCTGGCCGGCTCCATGGTCGGCGCGGTGGTCGGCTATGCGCTGGGGCATTTCGCCTTCGAGGCGATCAAGCCGGTGTTCGAGGCGCTGGGCATGCTGCCGGCCATCGAGCAGGGCATCGCCACCGTGCAGGCGAAGATGGCCGAGTCGCCGTGGGCGGTGTTCACCTTCCTGGTGCTGGGGGGCTTCATGCCCATCCCGATGAAGGTCTTCACATGGGCTTCGGGTATCGTCGGCGTGCCCATGCCACAGTACCTGCTGAGCATGTTGATCGGCCGGGGCAAGCGCGTGTACGTGCTGGCCGCGGTCATCCGCATCGGTGGTGCGCGTGCCGAAGCGGCGCTGCGCCGCTGGATTGAACCGCTGGGCTGGATCGCCACCGCGCTGGTGGTGGGACTGGTTGCCTGGCTTGTATGGAGGTCGAAGTTCGCATGAGTGCAGATTGTCTGAGCAAGGGAGTGCGCATCGGCGCGCTGGCGTTGCTGGTATCCACCCTGGCCGCCTGTGGCACCGCCACCGTCGTCCGCCCCGGCGGCAGCAGCGGTGGCACCACTGTCAGCACGCCGAAGACTTCGGTTGCCAAGCCGGGGCAGACCGTGGTCGTGCGCAAGGGCGACACGATCTACGCGCTGGCCCGCATCCATGACATCACGCCGGCCGACCTGATCGCCTGGAACCGGCTGGACAATCCCTCGCAGATCTACCCGGGGCAGGTCATCCGCCTGTATCCGGCCGGCGCCACCGGCGGCCGTGCGCCGACCACGGTGGTGACCCCGCCGCGTGGTACCGCAGGCACGACGACGCCGACGCCGGTCGCGACGGCCCCGGTGGGGCCGGTGAAGAGCAACATCGGCTGGCGCTGGCCGGCAGACGGCGCGATCGTCGGTCGTTACGTGGCGGGCGATGCGACCAAGCAGGGCGTGGACATCGCCGGCTCCAGCGGCGCTGCCGTCCGCGCCACCGCCAATGGCGTGGTGGTGTATTCCGGTGCCGGTCTGGTCGGCTACGGCGAGCTGATCATCATCAAGCACAGCGACCAGTGGCTGTCGGCCTATGGCCACAACCGAAAGCGCCTGGTCAACGAAGGGCAGAGCGTCAAGGCGGGTGAACAGATCGCCGAGATGGGCCGCACCGGGGCCAACCGCGACATGCTGCACTTCGAGATCCGTTACAACGGCAAGCCGGTCGACCCGCAGCAATATCTTCCGGCACGTTGATCGTCGATTCGCTTTCTGGGCGGATCCCCGGCCCGGCGTAGCACGCCGGGCGTTCGCCGACGGCGCGGCCCATGGGCCGCAAGCGCCGACGGCTCACCCGCTACAACGGCAAGCCGGTCGACCCGCAGCAGTATCTGCCTGCGCGCTAGCGCAGGCAGATACGGGTAGCGCCGGGCCGTGCCCGGCGGGCTTTGCGCCGCGATGCGGCGCCGCCCGAGCATCGGCTCGGGCGCTACAGGCAGCCTGCAATCCAGCGTGATGCCGGGCCATGCCGGCGCGCTAGCGCAGGCAGATACGGGTAGCGCCGGGCCGTGCCCGGCGGGCTTTGCGCCGCGATGCGGCGCCGTCCGAGCATCGGCTCGGGCGCTACAGACAGCCTGCAATCCCGGGTTGGGCTGTTTGCGTCATCATCTGTCGCGTATTCATCTTCCTGGCAGGCGGGGGAGTGCGGCATGCTGTGCCGGAATCCCTCGTGTCAGGTGCCACATGAATCGCGTTGCCTGCCTGCTTGCACTGTTCGCCATCGCACCCATGGCCGCCGCTTCCGACGATCCCCACAGCGTGGTGAGTCGTCTGTATGCCGCCCTCCAGGCGTCAACGCCGAGTGAGGCGAGCATCGATCCACTGCTCGGCGACGCCCTCCGTGCAGCTGTGGAGGCCCAGCGGACCTACGAAAGGGCATGCTCTGCGTTGGCTGCGCATGATGAAAAGCCACACATGCTCGACCAGAGTCTCTATCTGTGGGCGCCGGATCGGCCGGAAACGGTAAAGGCGGGACTGCCTGCGACAAGCGGTGAAGCCAGCTGGGTGCCCGTCGAGATGGCGATAAGCGACTATCGCTGGACCGACCGGGTCCTGCTGCACAGGCAGGGCCAGGACTGGAAAGTCATGGATATCCGCTGGGGCCAGGGCGGCACCCTGATCGGGCGGCTGCGGGACTTCTCGGCCTTCCGTTGTACCGCCACGCACGGCTAGGGCCGGGCCAAGCCCGGCGGCGCCACTTCAGCCTTCGAGAATGAAGGCGGCGGCCACCTTGCGGCCTTCGCCGGCAAGGATGTTGAACGTGCGCGCGGCGGCCGGATTGTTCATCACTTCCAGACCGATGCCGCGCGACAGGCAGGCCGCCATCACGGCCGCCGGCGGAAATACCTGGCGGTCGCCGGTGCCCAGCACGATCAGCGCAGGGTTCAGCGCAAGAATCGCTTCGATATCGGCCAGCTGCAGGTCGGACGCCTGGCGCACCGGCCACTCCGCGACCAGCTGGTCGGGGGTCAGGAAGAAGCTTTGCCCCAGCACCAGGTCGTTGACCCTGGCCGAGCGGCCGTCGGCGGCGCGCAGGCTGTAGGCGTAATCGGGCGGTTCGTGGTTCAGCTGCATGGGGGCAGGGCGATCAGCCGCGCGGCAGCACGATCTGGCGCTGTTCCTTGCTCGGGCGGTACAGCACGGCGACGTGGCCGATGCGCTGCACCAGCGCCGCCTCGGTGGCTTCGACGATCTCAGCGATCATCGCGTCACGGGCGTCACGGTCCTCGGCGGCAACCTTCACCTTGACCAGTTCGTGGCGTTCCAGGACTTCGTTCAGCTCGGCGATGAAGGCCGGGGTGATGCCTTTGCCGCCGGTCTGCAGCAGGGCCTTGAGGTCGTGGGCGTGGCCGCGCAGGAAACGGGTCTGGGAGGCGGTCAGTGCGATGGACATGCAGGAAAAGGGGGTTGAATGGGACGATCAGGGTATCATGACGACCCCATCAGCCCCTATTTCCAATGGCCACCCGTAGCAAAAGCAGCCAGCGCTGGCTCAAGGAACACTTCTCCGACCCCTTCGTGAAGAAGGCGCAGGCCGAAGGCATGCGCTCGCGCGCAGCCTACAAGCTCGAGGAGCTGCTCGAACGTGACCGGTTGCTGAAGCCGCACATGGTGGTGGTCGACCTCGGCGCGGCCCCGGGCGGCTGGTCTCAGCAGGTCCGGAGACAGATCGGCGATACCGGCCGCGTGCTGGCGCTGGACATCCTGGACATGCCGCCGCTGGCCGGTGTGGAGTTCCTTCACGGTGACTTCAGGGAAGAAACCGTCCTATCGCAGTTTGAAGCCATGCTCGGGGATCAGCCGGTAGACCTTGTGCTGTCGGACATGGCCCCCAATAAGAGTGGTGTGGGCGCGGTCGACCAGCCGCGGATGATGCACCTGGCCGAGCTTGCGCTGGACTTCGCCGACAACCATCTCAAGACCGGTGGGGCGTTCCTTATCAAGCTGTTCCAGGGCGAGGGCTTTGACGACTATGTGCGCGAGATGCGCCGCCGGTACGACAAGGTCTCCATCCGCAAGCCGGAAGCCTCGCGCAAGCGCTCGCCCGAGGTGTATGCCTTGGGACAGGGAAAACGCGCCCACATGAAGTAAGCTCGCCGAGTACGCTCGACCCCAACGCAAGACCCGCACTAAGAGGAACGCCGGAGCCAATGAGGATGAACGACTTGACCAAGAACCTCCTGCTATGGGTGGTCGTCGCCGTCGTGCTGATGGTGGTCTTCCAGAGCTTCTCGCCCAAGTCCTCCGGGGCCGGGGCGCAGGGCGCGACGTATTCGCAGTTCCTGGACCAGGTGGACAGCGGCAACGTGCAGAAGGTCACCTTCGGTGGCGATTCGCGCGGCCTGACCAACCAGATCACCTACACCACCCGTGGCGGCCAGACGGCCACCATCGCCGCGCCGGCTGATCGCGACCTGATCAACGTGCTGCGCACCAAGAACGTGGACATCGTGCAGGAAGAGCCGTCCAGCGGCATTTCCTTCGCGGCCATCCTGATGAACTTCCTGCCGGTCATCCTGATCATCGGCTTCTGGCTGTTCATCATGCGCCAGATGCAGGGCGGTGGCGGCGGTGCCAAGGGCGCGATGTCCTTCGGCAAGTCGCGCGCCAAGCTGCAGGGCGAAGACCAGATCAAGGTCACCTTCGCCGACGTCGCCGGCTGCGACGAGGCCAAGGAAGAAGTGGGCGAACTGGTCGACTTCCTGCGCGACCCGTCCAAGTTCACCAAGCTGGGCGGCAAGATTCCGCGCGGCGTGCTGATGGTGGGCCCGCCGGGTACCGGCAAGACGCTGCTGGCCAAGGCCATCGCCGGCGAAGCCAAGGTGCCGTTCTTCTCGATCTCCGGTTCCGACTTCGTCGAAATGTTCGTCGGCGTCGGCGCCAGCCGCGTGCGCGACATGTTCGAGCAGGCCAAGAAGCACGCGCCGTGCATCATCTTCATCGACGAAATCGACGCCGTCGGCCGCCATCGTGGTGCCGGCCTGGGCGGCGGTCACGACGAGCGCGAGCAGACCCTGAACCAGCTGCTGGTCGAAATGGACGGCTTCGAGGGTGGCGAAGGCGTGATCGTCATCGCCGCGACCAACCGTCCGGACGTGCTGGACCCGGCGCTGCTGCGCCCGGGCCGCTTCGACCGCCAGGTCGTGGTCGGCCTGCCGGACGTGAAGGGCCGCGAGCACATCCTGAAGGTGCACATGCGCAAGCTGCCGCTGGCCGACGATGTCGAGCCCATGGTGATCGCGCGTGGTACCCCGGGCTTCTCCGGTGCCGACCTGGCCAACCTCTGCAACGAGGCGGCCCTGTTCGCCGCGCGTGGCAACGAGAAGGAGGTCCGCATGGACCACTTCGACCGTGCCCGCGACAAGATCCTGATGGGTGCCGAGCGCCGCTCGATGGCCATGAGCGAGGACGAGAAGACCCTCACCGCTTACCACGAAGCCGGCCACGCCATCGTCGGCCGCCTCGTGCCCGAGCATGATCCGGTCTACAAGGTCACCATCATCCCGCGCGGCCGTGCGCTGGGCGTGACCATGTACCTGCCGGAAGGCGACAAGTACTCGATGAACCGCGTGGCGATCAAGTCGCAGCTGTGCTCGCTGTACGGTGGCCGCGTGGCCGAGGAGCTGATCTTCGGTGCCGACAAGGTCACCACCGGTGCCTCCAACGACATCGAGCGTGCCACCAAGATGGCCCGCAACATGGTCACCAAATGGGGCCTGTCCGACCAGCTCGGCCCGATCGCCTATGGCGAAGAGGACGACGAGGTGTTCCTGGGCCGTTCGGTCACCCAGCACAAGAGCGTGTCCAACGACACCGCGCGCCGCATCGACGAGGAAGTGCGCAACATCCTCGACGAGGCTTATGCACGCACCACCGAGCTGATGACGGCCAACATCGACAAGCTGCATGCGATGTCGCAGCTGCTGCTGCAGTACGAGACCATCGACGCGCCGCAGATCGACGCCATCATGGAAGGCCGCGATCCGCCGCCGCCGGCGGGCTGGAACAAGTCCAACAAGGACGGTGGTGGCAACGACAAGGGCGGCGACGCCCGTCCGCTGACGCCGATCGCCGGCCCGGCCGAGTCGCACTGACGGCCCGCCATTGCTGATTGCAGACGAGGCCGGGGAAACCCGGCCTCGTTGTTTCCGGGCCCGCCGCCCGACTGAATTCACCGCCTTTCGCTGGAGCCCGCATGTCCGTTCCCCCGCCGCAACCGATTTCCCATACCGTCGAAATGGTCATCGCCACCATCGTCGGCGTTGCCGTGGGCCTGACCGTGGACAACCTGCTGCTGGGCTGCGGCGTCGGCATCGCCGTCGGCATCCTGCTGAGCATCATCAAGACCCTGTACGTGGACCGGAAGCGCCGCCGGCAGCGTTGAGGGTTTTCCCGGCAGGGCTGCGCCCTGCCTCTGACAGATTCCTGCAACTGCTGGTGGGTGCCGACCGTTGGTCGGCACGACTGTTGGTGGGTGCCGACCGTTGGTCGGCACGGTAGATCCACGCCATGCGTGGATGAGGCCTTGCGCGGTACCTCTGCTGCGCGTCAGGATGCGCCACCACGGCCGCCATAGGGGGAGGCCGGGTTTACAGGGGATCACCATGAAACTGCTGCTTCCGCTTGCCCTCGCAGGGCTGGCGACTGTTGTCCTGCCCGCTGCGGCCGCTGAGATACGCGTCGTGCAACCGGTGCCGTTCGCTGAATCAGCGATCATCGCCGACGCCATCAAGAGCGAGTGCACCATCGGTGCCACATTGGCGCAGTCGCTCGCCAGCAATGCCACCCGCCACGGCAACACCCTGGTGTCCGGGCCGGTGGGTGCCGACAGTGGCAATGGGCGCTCGTTGAGGCTGGAGCTGGTCGAAGCGCAGAGCGCAGGCAACGCCTTTGTCGGGCATTTCAAGTCTGCCGCGGTGCGTGGTGTCCTGTTCGAGGATGGCCACCAGGTCGCGACGGTCACCGCAAGGCGGATCTCCCGCGGGGGTGCCTTTGCTGGTTTCAAGGGCTCCTGCACGGTGCTCGACCGCACTGTCAATGCGATCGGCGAAGATCTGGCGGCCTGGCTGGCTGCACCGGCGGACAACGCGCGCCTGGGCGACTTCTGATCGGGGCGGAACTGCCGTATCCGGTTTCGGTGCCGGCCCGCGGCCGGCACCACCCCAGGATGCAGCGTGCGGCCCTGCGGACTTAAACTAGACACCGTTGCCCGCAGGATCACCCATGTTCGATATCTCCCCCCAGCTCGACTGCGCCGGCCGCATCCTGCGCCTGGACCGTGCCCGGGTCATGGGCATCGTCAATGTCACCCCGGATTCGTTCTCCGATGGTGGCGCCCATGACAGCACCGACGCGGCCGTGGCCCATGGCCTGAAGCTGGTGGAGGAGGGCGCCGACCTGCTCGACATCGGTGGTGAGTCCACCCGCCCGGGCGCAGCGCCGGTGTCGGTGGAGGAAGAGCTGCAGCGCGTGCTGCCGGTGATCGAACAGCTCGCTGCCCGCACCACCGTGCCGATCAGCATCGACACCTTCAAGCCGGAGGTGATGCGCGCGGCCGTGGCGGCCGGTGCCGGCATGATCAACGACATCTTCGGCCTGCGCCAGGACGGCGCGCTCGACGCGGCTGCCGACACCGGCGTGCCGGTGGTGCTGATGCACATGCAGGGCGAACCCGGCCACATGCAGGCCGACCCGCATTACGACGACGTGGTGGCCGAGGTCCATGGCTTCCTCGTGCAGCGCCTGTTCGCCGCCGAAATGGCCGGCATTGCCAGGAAGAATCTGCTGATCGACCTGGGCTTTGGTTTCGGCAAGACCACGGCCCACAACATGACCCTGCTGGCCCGGTCCGAGCGTTTCCTGGAACTGGGCGTGCCGATGCTGGCCGGCCTGTCGCGCAAGCGCAGCCTGGGCGAGCTGACCGGCCGTGCGGTGGCGACCGAGCGCGTGGCGTCATCCGTGGCCGCACACCTGATCGCGGTCCAGCGCGGCGCGCGCATCGTGCGCGTGCACGACGTGGCCGCCACAGTCGATGCATTGAAGATCTGGGAGGCCGTGGATGCGGTTCCGACGCCCCGCGCCGATGCCGCCCCGTCGATCCGCTGGCCGGACGAAGAGTGATGGCCGTCGACCAGCGTCCGCTGGCGATCGCGGTGATGGGCCCGACCGCCAGTGGCAAGACCGCCACGGCGATCGCCCTGGCCCGTCAGCTGGACGGTGAGATCGTCAGTGTCGATTCGGCGCTGGTCTACCGCGGCCTGGACATTGGTTCGGCCAAGCCCGATGCCGCCGAGCGGGCGCAGGCACCGCACCACCTGCTGGACCTGCGCGACCCGTGGCAGACCTATTCGGCGGCCGAGTTCGCCGCTGACGCCGGCCGTGTGGTGGCCGACATCGTCGCCCGCGGCAAGACCCCGATCCTGGCCGGTGGCACAGGCCTGTATTTCCGCGCCCTGCTGCAGGGGCTGTCGCCCATGCCCGAGGCCGACCCGGCGATGCGCGAGGTGCTGAGCGCCGAGGCTGCTGAGCGCGGCTGGGCCGCCCTGCATGCTGAACTGGCGCAGGTCGATCCGGCCGCCGCCGCGCGCATCCACGCCACCGATCCCCAGCGCATCCAGCGTGCGCTGGAGGTCTACCGCCTGACCGGCACGCCGATCAGTGAATGGCAGCGCCGCCCCGGCGTGGCGCCCCTGCCGGTGCGCACCCTGAAGCTGATCCTGGCCCCGCGCGAGCGCGCGGTGCTGCACCAGCGCATCGAGGCCCGCTTCGACGCGATGCTGGGCCAGGGCTTCCTTGACGAGGTGCGTGCCCTGCGGGCCCTGCCGCAGATGGCGGCCGTGGCCGCGCCGCTGGACCTGCCGGCGGTGCGTGCGGTCGGCTATCGCCAGGCCTGGGAATTCCTGGACGGGCAGGGCGACGCCGCCCGCTTCCGCGACAAGGCCATCTTCGCCACCCGGCAGCTGGCCAAGCGCCAGCTGACCTGGCTGCGTGGCGAGCTTGATGCCCGCTGGTTCGATCCCCATATGGACCAGGAGCGCCTGGCAAGCGCGGTGTCGACCTTCGTCGCACGCTGAACCGCCGCTGGCCGTGTACCATCATGGGCCGGCGGGCGGCTCGGGGGCCGTGGCAACCGCCGGCAACCCAATAAGAACAATAATCAGGAGTTAGCAATGTCCAAGGGGCAATCGCTGCAGGATCCTTTCTTGAATGCACTGCGGCGCGAACGCGTGCCGGTTTCGGTGTACCTGGTCAACGGCATCAAGCTGCAGGGCACGATCGAATCGTTCGATCAGTTCGTGGTCCTGCTGCGCAACACCGTCAGCCAGATGGTCTACAAGCACGCCATTTCCACCGTCGTGCCGGCGCGTAACGTGAAGGTCGGGCCGGGTGGTGGCTATGTGCAGTCGGGTGAAAACGGTCAGGCGGGTGATGAAGCAGACGAGTAATTCTGGAGCGGTGAATGTTTGACCGCTCGAAAAAGGGCGAAAACGCCCTGTTGATCCAGCCCCACTTCGGCAAGCTGGAAGACGACGTGCTGGAAGAGTTCGGTGATCTGGCCCGCTCGGCAGGGGCCAGCATTGCCGCCACCATCACCGCGCGCCTTGACCGTCCCAACCCGTCGACCCTGATCGGCAGCGGCAAGCTGGACGAGATCAAGGCGGCGGCCGATGCAACCGGCGCTGACCTGATCCTGGTCAACCACTCGCTGAGTCCGGGCCAGGAACGCAACCTGGAACGTTTCCTGGAGCGGCGGGTGATCGACCGCACCGGCCTGATCCTGGACATCTTCGCCCAGCGTGCGCACAGCCACGAAGGCAAGCTGCAGGTGGAACTGGCGCAGCTGCGCCACCTTGCGACGCGGCTGGTGCGCGGCTGGACCCACCTGGAGCGCCAGCGCGGCGGTTCCATCGGCCTGCGAGGCCCGGGTGAAACCCAGCTGGAAACCGACCGCCGCCTGCTGCAGAAGCGGGTGGAGCAGCTGCAGAAGCGGCTGGAGAAGGTCGAGGTGCAGCGCACCCAGATGCGCCGCGCGCGCCTGCGCAGTGAACTGCCGCGCGTTGCCCTGGTCGGCTATACCAATGCCGGCAAGTCGACGCTGTTCAATGCCCTGACCGGCGCCGAGGCGTACGCCGCCGACCAGCTGTTTGCCACCCTGGACCCGACGGTGCGTCGCATCGCCGTGCCCGGCGGCAGCGTCGTGCTGGCCGATACGGTGGGCTTCGTGCGCGACCTTCCGCATGACCTGGTCGCCGCGTTCCGCTCGACCCTGTCCGAGGCGCGCGAGGCCGACTTCCTGCTGCACCTGGTCGACGCCGCCGATCCGCACCGCGAGGAGCGCATCGCCCAGGTCGACGAAGTGCTGACTGCGGTCGGCGCCGGCGACCTGCCGCAGCTGCTGGTGTTCAACAAGATCGACCGCATCGAGGGCGGCGAGGTCCGCCACGACGGCCAGGACGGCATTCCCGATCCCTCGCGCCGCGAGCGGGTCTGGATTTCCGCCCGCGACGGGCAGGGCCTGGAGCTGCTGCAGAGCGTGCTGGGCAAGCGCCTGGGCCTGCAGCACGTCACCGGCGAGCTGCGCCTGCCGCCCAGCGCCGGCCGCCTGCGCGCGCGCCTGCACCAGCTGGAAGTGATCCGCAGCGAGACGGCTGACGAAGATGGCTGGCTGCTGCAGGTGGACATCCCGATCGCCGAAGCTGAAAAGCTGGCTGCCAGCGCCGACGGCGGCCCGATCCGCGCCCTGCTGCCGGAAAAACTGCCGGAGTGGTGAACCACGACGGGCGGCGTCAGAGCCCTTTGCTGCGCAAAGGGATCTGACGCCGTACCGACCCCGTGCCGACCAACGGTCGGCACCTACCAAAGCAGAGCGACTCCCCTCAGGAAACCTGCTTCTGCTGTTGCTCTGGCTTCGGCTTCTGCAGGTGCAGGGCTGCAAGCCCTGCTGGAACACTCCATCCCGCACTACCGGCCGATTACCGCACTCCAGCCGCCCGATAGTGCACATCCGCTCATGCCCGTCGGGCGGATGATCCGAGGGTCTGCCCCCACGGCACCCCCGGAGTCCCTTCCATGTCCCACGTCAGCACCGACGCACTCCCCCAGTACACCGCGGCGGAGAAACGCCACCGCGTGTTCGCCATCATGTCGGCCTCGTCCGGCAACCTGGTGGAGTGGTTCGACTTCTACGTCTACGCGTTCTGCGCCATCTACTTCGCCGGCGCCTTCTTCCCGGCGTCCAACCCGACCGTGCAGCTGCTCAACACCGCCGGCGTGTTCGCGGCCGGCTTCCTGATGCGGCCCATCGGTGGCTGGCTGTTCGGCCGCATCGCCGATCGTCTTGGCCGCAAGAAGTCGCTGCTGATCTCGGTCAGCATGATGTGCGGCGGCTCGCTGATGGTCGCCTGCCTGCCGACCTACGCCAGCATCGGTGCGATGGCACCGGTCCTGCTGCTGGTCGCGCGCCTGATCCAGGGCCTGTCGGTCGGTGGCGAGTACGGCACCACGGCCACCTACATGAGCGAGGTTGCCCTGCGCGGCCAGCGCGGCTTCTTCTCCTCGTTCCAGTACGTCACCCTCATTGGTGGCCAGCTGCTGGCGGTGCTGGTCATCGTCATCATGGAAGCCCTGCTGAGCGAAGCGGAGATCCGCGCCTGGGGCTGGCGCATCCCGTTCGTGCTTGGCGCCGTGGCCGCCGTGGTCGCGCTGCTGCTGCGCCGTACCCTGCATGAAACGCAGAGCGAGGCCGACCGTGGCGACAAGGATGCCGGCAGCCTGTCGGCGCTGTTCCGTGACCACAAGGCCGCCTTCTTCACCGTGCTCGGCTATACCGCCGGCGGCTCGCTGATCTTCTACACCTTCACCACGTACATGCAGAAGTTCCTGGTCAACACAGTGCACCTGCCCATCAAGACCGCCAGTTACGTGATGACCGGCGCGCTGTTCCTGTACATGTGCATGCAGCCGCTGTTCGGCATGCTGTCCGACCGCATCGGCCGCCGCACCAGCATGATGCTGTTCGGTGCGCTGGGCGCGCTCACCACCGTGCCGATCCTGATCACCCTGCAGCACGTCACCAGCCCGTGGGCGGCCTTCGGACTGATCGTGCTCGCGCTGGCCATCGTCAGCTTCTACACGTCGATTTCCGGCATCGTGAAGGCCGAGATGTTCCCGCCGCAGGTGCGCGCGCTCGGTGTCGGCCTGGCCTACGCCATCGGCAACGCGATCTTCGGCGGCAGCGCCGAGTACGCCGCGCTGGGCCTGAAGAGCCTGGGCCATGAGCAGCTGTTCTTCTGGTACGTCACGGTGATGATGGTGGTGGCGTTCCTGGTCAGCCTGCGCCTGCCGCGCCAGGCCCGCTACCTGCACCACGACCACTGAGGGGCAGGGGAGGACAGCGCCGCCGTTCTGCGGTACAAGATGACCGTTGCTACCTCGATCCATGCCGATGTCCTTCCCCTCCGACGCCGATCTCCATGCCCAGGCCGCCGCGCTTGGGCAGCGCCTGCAGCAGGCCTCGCTGCAACTGGTCACCGCTGAAAGCTGCAGCGGTGGCTGGATCGCCAAGTGCATGACCGATATCGCCGGATCCTCGGCGTTCTTCGACTGCGGCATGGTGGTCTACAGCTATGAAGCCAAGCAGCGCCTGCTGGGCGTGCGCGCGCAGACCCTGGAGCAGTTCGGTGCGGTCAGCCGCGAGGCCGTGCTGGAAATGGTGTCCGGCGCGCTGATCAATTCCGGTGCAGGTATCGCCGTGGCCGTGACCGGCATCGCCGGCCCGGGCGGCGGCAGCCCGGACAAGCCGGTCGGCAGCGTCTGGATCGGCTGGAAGCGCCGCGGCGGTTACGCACGCGCCGAGCTGTTCCAGTTCGACGGCGACCGCGAAGCCATACGGCGGCAGACCGTCGCAGCCGCCCTGCACGGTATCGACGCCCAGCTGTGACATGCTGGCCCGGTACCAAACCGGAGTAGGCGACGATGTGGGAGACGCTGGGTACCGTCCGTGACCTTGGCCGGCTGCAGGAAATCGCGGCCGTCCTGATCCGTTACGGCTTCGGCGACGTGGTCCGGCGCATCGGCCTGGCCACCGTGCTCGAGCGCGCCGGCAGGCTGCTGCACTGGAACGAGGAAAGCCAGCAGATGCTGCGCATGACCGCGCCGGTGCGGGTGCGCAGCGCCCTGCAGGATCTTGGCCCGACCTTCGTCAAGCTGGGCCAGGTGCTGGCCACCCGTGTCGACCTGCTGCCGCCGGAATGGATCGCCGAGCTTTCCGAACTGCAGAACGCGGTGCCGGCGCTGCCGTATGCCGCCATCCGCGAACAGCTGGAAGCCGACCTCGGTGCGGCACCTTCGCAGGTGTTCGCCTTCCTTGATGAAACGCCGATGGCCGCGGCTTCGCTGGCCCAGGCCCACCGCGCGCGCCTGCACGATGGCCGGGAAGTCGTGTTGAAGGTGCGCCGGCCCGGCATCCGCGATGTGGTGGAAGCCGACCTGCGCCTGCTGGCGCGCCTGGCAGAGATCGTCGAGGCGCGCCTGCCTGACCTGCGTCGCTATCGCCCGGCCGAAGTGGTCCAGCAGTTCACCGTATCGCTGCGCCGCGAGCTGGATTTTGCCGCCGAGTGCCGCAATGCCGAGCGCATCGCCCGCAACTTCCACGGCCGCGACGACATCCTGATTCCCGAGGTGCACTGGCAGTGGACCTGCGAGAGCCTGAACGTCCAGGATTTCGTCGATGGCATTCCCGGTCGTGACCTGGCTGGCGTGGATGCGGCGGGGCTGGACCGCCGTGAGCTGGCCCGGCGTGGTGCCGACATCGTGCTGAAGATGGTGCTGGAGGACGGCAGCTTCCACGCCGACCCGCACCCCGGCAACATCATCTACCTGCGCGACGGCCGCATCGGCGTGATCGATTTCGGCATGGTCGGCGCGCTCTCCGAGGTGCGCCGGTTCCAGGTCGCGCAGTTGCTGCACGGCCTGGTCGAGCAGGACCCGCAGGGCGTGGCCGACGTGCTGCTGGACTGGGCCGGTGGGGTGGAGGTGGACGAAAACCGGCTGCAGCACGACATCAGCCAGTTCGTCGACCAGTACCGCGGCGTGCCGCTGAAGGACCTGCGCATCGGCCTGATGCTGGGCGACATCACCCAGTTGCTGCGCAGTTACAGCCTGACCCTGCCAGCGGACCTGGCGCTGATGATCAAGGCCTTCCTGACGCTGGAGGGCATGGGTCGCCAGCTTGACCCGGATTTCGACATGGCCAGCGCCGCACGCCCGTTCCTGGAGCGGGTGGTACTGCAGCGCTACGCGCCGCGTGCGTTGCTCAAGCGCGGACGGCGCAGCCTGCTGGGAATGATCGATTTCGCTGGCGAACTGCCGCGCGACCTGCGCAAGCTGGTCCAGGCCGCGCGCCGCGGGCGCCTGCAGTTGAAGGTGGAAACCAGCGCGCTGCAGGGCTTCGGCGACCAGGTGAACCGCGCCGCAAACCGCCTGGTGATGGGCATCGTCACCGCCGCGCTGATCATCGGCTCGTCCATCGTGATGCACAGCGTGGGCGGCATCTCCAGCCGCTGGCTGCTGGCCCTGGGCGTCTGCGGCTTCGTCGGTGCCGGTTTCTGCGGGGTCTGGATCCTGTTCTCGATATGGAGAAGCGGCAAGCACGCGTAGCGTGCTTACCGCAGCGGTTCCCCCCGGGAACCGCGGAATCGCGCAGCGATTCCTGTAGAGCCGACCGCTGGTCGGCTGCTCTTGCTCCTGCCCCTGCGCTTCTACCCATCTGCCGAGCATGGGCTCGGCACTACAGAACCCGCCCGGGGTACTTGCACACCCGCCTGTTAGTAGTAATACTACTAACCATGGACCTGACCGACACCCAGCAGGCGATCCTGCAGTTGATCGCCGAGCGTATCGAGAGCGAAGGCGCACCGCCGTCGCAGACTGAAATCGCACGTGCATTCGGCTTCAAGGGCGTGCGTGCGGCCCAGTACCACTTGGAGGCCCTGGAGCAGGCCGGTGCGATCCGTCGCATCCCCGGCCAGGCCCGCGGCATCCGCCTGGTACAGGCGCCGCCGATCGAGAAGCTGGCCGAACCCGGGCTGCCCGACAGCGTCCTGCGCCTGCCGGTGCTGGGTCGGGTCGCCGCCGGCCTGCCGATCGGCGCCGACATCGGTTCGGACGATTTCGTGGTGCTGGACCGGGTGTTCTTCTCGCCGGCCCCGGATTACCTGCTGAAGGTGCAGGGCGATTCGATGATCGACGAGGGCATCTTCGACGGCGACCTGATCGGCGTGCACCGCACCCGCGACGCGCATTCCGGGCAGATCGTGGTGGCCCGCATCGACGACGAGATCACCGTGAAGCTGCTGAAGATCGCCAAGGACCGCATCCGCCTGCTGCCGCGCAACCCGGACTACAAGCCGATCGAAGTCCTGCCCGACCAGGATTTCGCGATCGAGGGCCTGTACTGCGGCCTGTTGCGTCCCAACCGCTGAGCCTGCTGCGGCAGCACCGTTCCACCAGCATTACCCCGCGGTCTTTTGTGGCGATTCTCTGGTTCCACTGAGGTTGGTACGGATGTCCGATAATTCTTTTCTGAGCGCCGGGCAGAATCTCAGCCTGTGCGATACATCCGACTTAAAGTGAACCCATGGCAAAGAAGACCCCGAAAGACAGCACCCCCAACGACATGACCTCTGCTAGGAGCAACACGATGGACGAGAACAAAAAGCGCGCATTGGCTGCTGCTCTGGGCCAGATCGAGAAGCAGTTCGGCAAGGGCTCGGTGATGCGCATGGGCGACCGCGTGGTCGAACCCGTTGAAGCGATCCCGACCGGCTCGCTGATGCTCGACATCGCACTGGGCATCGGTGGCCTGCCGAAGGGTCGTGTCGTTGAAATCTACGGTCCGGAGTCGTCGGGCAAGACCACCCTGACCCTGCAGGCCATCGCCGAATGCCAGAAGATGGGCGGCACTGCCGCGTTCATCGACGCCGAGCACGCACTGGACCCGATCTACGCCGCCAAGCTGGGCGTGAACGTGGACGACCTGCTGCTGTCGCAGCCGGATACCGGTGAGCAGGCGCTGGAAATCGCCGACATGCTGGTCCGCTCGGGCTCGGTGGACATCCTGGTGGTCGACTCGGTCGCCGCGCTGACCCCCAAGGCCGAAATCGAAGGCGAAATGGGTGACCAGCTGCCGGGCCTGCAGGCCCGCCTGATGAGCCAGGCGCTGCGCAAGCTGACCGGCAACATCAAGCGCTCCAACACCCTGGTGGTCTTCATCAACCAGCTGCGCATGAAGATCGGCGTGATGATGCCGGGCCAGAGCCCGGAAGTGACCACCGGCGGCAATGCGCTGAAGTTCTATGCCTCGGTGCGCCTGGACATCCGCCGTATCGGTGCGATCAAGAAGGGCGACGAGATCATCGGCAACCAGACCAAGATCAAGGTCGTCAAGAACAAGCTGGCGCCGCCGTTCAAGCAGGTCATCACCGAGATCCTGTACGGCGAAGGCATCAGCCGCGAGGGCGAGCTGATCGACATGGGCGTGGATGCCAAGCTGGTCGAGAAGGCCGGTGCCTGGTACAGCTACGGTGAAGAGCGCATCGGCCAGGGCAAGGACAACGCCCGCGGCTACCTGCGTGACAACCCGACCGTCGCCGCCAAGCTCGAGGCCGAGCTGCGCGAGAAGTTCCAGCCGTCCGAAGCCGCCCGCGAGGAAGGCGACGACGACGGCGACGACGAGTAAGACTTGCTGTGGGGCAGGGCGGCGCCGTCAGTGACGTCGCCCTGTCCCGCAGGTTCGAACCGCCCACGGACGGGCAGGGTGCCAGGGATGGCGCCACCCTTGGAGTAGCAGATGTCCGATGCCGACGCCCCCACCGGCCGCAAGCGCCGGCCGCGCGAACAGACCCCCGTACAGCGTGCCCTGGGCCTGCTGGTACGGCGTGAGCATTCGCGCAAGGAGCTGACCCGCAAGCTGACCGCACGCGGTATTGAAGGCGAGGCCGCCGAGGCTGCCGTTGCCAAGCTGACCGAGGCCGGCTGGCAGGACGACACCCGCTTTGCGGAAAATCTCGTCCGGATGCGCGCCAATACCGGCTATGGGCCCATCCACGTTCGTGCCGAGCTGGGAACCCATGGCCTGGACAGCGCGGCGATTGCCGCCGCGATGGAGACCTACGAGGGCGACTGGCAGGAAAATGCCCGCGATCTGGTGCGCCGCCGCTTTGGCGAGGATGGCCCACAGGACCTGGCGCAGCGGCGCAAGGCCGCCGATTTGCTCGCCCGGCGGGGCTTCGACGGTGACAGCATCCGCCGTGCGACCCGCTTCGACCCGGATGACTGAGACTGGCGGCGCCGGGCCTGATACCCTTTAGGTTTTCGGCGGTCCGTTACGACCCTGGCCAGTGAGGCCGGCGGTTCGGGGCTGCCGGCCCGCACACTGCCAGCCCCCTCAATGAACGCACCCGCCAAATTCACGACCTCCCAGATCCGCAGCGACTTCCTTGAGTTCTTCAAGGGCAAAGGCCACACCATCGTGCCGTCGGCGCCGCTGGTGCCGGGCAATGATCCGACCCTGCTGTTCACCAACTCCGGCATGGTCCAGTTCAAGGACGTGTTCCTGGGCGCGGAAAAGCGCAGCTACGTGCGCGCGGCCGACGTCCAGCGCTGCCTGCGCGCCGGTGGCAAGCACAACGATCTGGACCAGGTCGGCTACACCGCGCGTCACCACACCTTCTTCGAAATGCTGGGCAACTGGTCCTTCGGTGATTACTTCAAGAAGGACGCCATCGCCTGGGCATGGGAACTGCTGACCCAGGTCTGGAAGCTGCCGGCCGAGCGCCTGCTGGTCACCGTGTACCAGACCGACGATGAGGCCTACGCGCTCTGGCGCGACATGGTCGGCATCCCGGAAGAGCGCATCGTGCGCATCGGCGACAACAAGGGCGCCCCGTACGCGTCGGACAACTTCTGGCAGATGGCCGACACCGGCCCCTGCGGCCCGTGCACCGAGATCTTCTACGACCACGGCGACCACATCGCAGGCGGTCCCCCGGGCTCGCCGGATGAAGACGGTGACCGCTTCATCGAGATCTGGAACCTGGTGTTCATGCAGTTCGACCGCCAGAGCGACGGCACGCTGGTGCCGCTGCCGGCACCGTGCGTGGACACCGGCATGGGCCTGGAGCGCCTGGCGGCGATCCTCCAGCACGTGCACACCAATTACGAGATCGACCTGTTCCAGGCGCTGATCCGCAAGGCGTCCGAGCTGACCGGCATGGCCGACCTGGAGAACAAGTCGCTGCGCGTGATCGCCGATCACATCCGCGCCTGCTCGTTCCTGATCGTCGACGGCGTGCTGCCGTCCAACGAAGGCCGCGGCTATGTCCTGCGCCGCATCATCCGCCGCGCCCTGCGCCACGGCTGGATGCTGGGCGTGCGCCAGCCGTTCTTCAGCAAGCTGGTGCCGACCCTGGTCGAGCTGATGGGTGAGGCTTACCCGGAACTGCCGGCCCAGGCCGACACCGTCGTCCGTGCGCTGCAGGCCGAGGAAGAGCGTTTCGCCGAAACCCTCGATGCCGGCATGAAGATCTTCGAGGACGTGGCGGCCAAGGCGAGCAACGGCGTGATTCCCGGCGTTGACGCCTTCCGCCTGTACGACACCTACGGCTTCCCGCTGGATCTGACCCAGGATATCGCCCGCGAGCGCGAGCTGACGGTCGATACCGACGGCTTCGATGCGGCGATGGAGCAGCAGCGTGAGACCGCGCGTGCCGCCGGCAAGTTCGGTGGCGGCGTGACCCTGCCGGCCGAGCTGGTGGCGACGCTGACCCCGACCCTGTTCCTGGGCTACGACCGCCTGCAGGCCGACGGCCTGACCGTGCTGGCCCTGCTCAAGGACGGCCGCCCGGCGCAGTCGGCAGATGCCGGCGACGCGGTGATCGTCATCACCAACCAGACCCCGTTCTACGCCGAATCCGGCGGCCAGGTGGGTGACACCGGCGTGCTGACCGGCAACGGTGTGCGCCTGGTCGTGAGCGACACCCAGAAGTTCGCGGGCCAGTTCCATGGCCACGTCGGCACCCTGTCCGAGGGCGGCCTGAAGGTCGGCGACGTACTGTCCGGCCAGGTCGATGGCGAGCGCCGTGGCGCCACCATCCTCAACCACTCGGCCACCCACCTGCTGCATGCCGCCCTGCGCGAAGTGCTGGGCACCCACGTGCAGCAGAAGGGTTCGCTGGTCGCACCGGACCGCCTGCGTTTCGACTTCTCGCACTTCCAGCCGATCAGTGCTGAAGAGCTGGCCGTGATCGAACGCAAGGTCAACCAGCAGGTGCGCGCCAACAACGCCGCCGAAGTGCACAACATGGGCATGCAGGAAGCGCTGGACTTCGGCGCAATGGCCCTGTTTGGCGAGAAGTACGGCGAGAATGTCCGTGTGCTGAAGATGGGCGATTACTCCACCGAACTGTGTGGCGGTACCCACGTCAGCCGCACCGGTGACATCGGCCTGTTCAAGATCACCTCCGAAGGCGGTGTCTCGGCGGGCGTGCGCCGCATCGAGGCCGTCACCGGCCAGGGTGCCCTGGATTACGTGGACGCCGAGGAAGCCCGCCTGGCCGAAGCGGCCGAACTGCTCGGTGGCAGCGCCGCCGACGTGGTCGAGAAGATCCGTGCCCTCGGCCTGCGCCAGAAGCAGCTGGAACGCGAACTGGAAGCGGTGAAGGCCAAGGTCGCCGCCGGCGCCACTGCGGACCTTTCCGGCCAGGCCGTCGAGGTTGCCGGTGTGAAGGTGCTGGCCGCACGCCTGGAAGGCTTTGATGCCAAGGCCCTGCGTGACGCCATGGACCGCCTGAAGCAGCAGCTGGGCAATGCCGTGATCGTGCTGGCCGGCACCCAGGACGGCAAGGCTGCCCTGGTCGCGGGTGTGAACGGCAGTGCAATGGGCAAGGTCAAGGCCGGGGAACTGTTGTCCCATATCGCCAGTCAGATCGGGGGCAAGGGCGGCGGACGCCCGGACCTCGCCCAGGGTGGTGGCGAGGACGGGCCCGCCCTTGCTACCGCTCTGGCCGCGGTCGTCGAATGGGTCAGCCCCCGCCTGTGATGTGAACCCCTGCCGTCCCCCTCCTTGTAGGAGCGGGACGGCTGACGGTACCATTGCGAAATCTTTTCCCTTTGTCGTGGGGACGCTTCTTGACGGAGCGTCAAGCCGGTGGGGGATACCCTTCCACACGGTTCCATGGAGACTTGCAAAAATGTTGATCTTGACTCGCCGCGTCGGCGAAACCCTGATGATCGGAGACTCGGTGAGCGTCACCGTGCTCGGCGTCAAGGGCAACCAGGTGCGTATCGGTATCACCGCGCCGAAGGACGTTGCTGTGCATCGCGAAGAGATCTACCAGCGCATCCAGCGTGGTGACGAAGCCGGCAGCACCGGAAGCGAAAATTCCGGCGAATAAAAGCTTTACCTTCGCGTCTGATTAACGTTATGATTCACGCCCCGCTGAGGTGCACCGCACCAGACGCGGAGAAAACCCCGGAGCGATGCCCGAGTGGCTGAAGGGGCTCCCCTGCTAAGGGAGTATAGGGTCAAAAGCTCTATCGAGGGTTCGAATCCCTCTCGCTCCGCCAGATACAAGAATGCGCCCGTAGATCTTCGATCTGCGGGCGTTTTTCGTTGTGCGCCAGGACAATGCGTCGGTCCATCGTCGCGCCATGCCGCTGCGTCGAGAGCGGTGCAGCTGATCTCCATCTGCAGATGCAGGCAAAGGCGGTAGTATGGCGACCTTTCTCGACGTCAAATGCTCTAGGGGGAGCGCACATGACGGTACGGCCTGTAGTTTTTCTGTTGGGGGGTATCCTCCTCCCGTTCGCCGCGGCGGGCTCTCAGCTGTTTGCTGTGACTCCGAGCGGCGCGCCAGAGGCGGTGTTTTCGAGCAAGGCATCTCTGGCGGCGTCCCGCTTGTCCAGCAAGTGCATGGATGTTCAGTGGATAGTTGTGAGCAGCAGCGAGACGGAAGTGGTCTGCGAGTCACCGCTCAGCACAGGACAATCCATCATGGGGCAGATGCTGCTTGGGAACAGCTACTCAACGCCTCCGCGACGTTTCTTCCGCTTCAACGTCAGTGAAATTTCTGGCAACTCCCGTGTGCAGGCATCGGGCTGGATGGAAACGCAGATGGCCTTCGGTCAAATGCAACGTGCTCCATTCTCTGGTGCGGATTTCCACAACAGCATCATGAACTTCCTGATCAGTGCGGGGGGCTCATTCCCGGCAGGAACGTCGTTTCCAAATCATGCAGTTCTCGGCGTACTGGGAAAGGTCACTCCGCAAGGCAGGGGCGCTGTCTACTATGTGGCGGAGGTGACGGAAGGTGGAGCGGCCGAGCGAGCGGGTCTAAGCGCGGGCGACGTCATTTCCGCCGTAGCCGGAAAGAAGTTCAAGACCGATAGCGACTTCCTGGACGTTATGGCAAGGGCGGCGAGGACGCCGACCTATCAACTCAATGTGATTCGCGACGGGGCTGCGATGACGCTGACCGTCGACCGTGACTACCGCCCGACAGTTGCGCAGGTTGCGAGTGCCGTAGAGGCGCCAGCAGCAAGCAGCAGTCCCGCAATAGCTCTATCGGTTGCCGACGAGTTGGCAAAGCTTTTGTCGCTCAAGGAAAAGGGCATCTTGACGCAGGCTGAGTTCGATTCTCAGAAAAGCAAGCTGTTGAACCAGTGAGCTGCAAGCCTGCAACGTCCACCCTGGGCAACTACTAGGGCGAACCACGCAACTGGATGCTGACCCTGCGGGGCAGCTACTGATGCGATAGGTGAGGAAGCCAGCGCCCGCGGACCACGTCCGCGGGCGCTGTGTGCGTCGAAAAGAAGCAGCTCAGAGCCGCACGGTCACGCCCACCTGGAAGCCACGCCCCGGCAGCGGCGCAATGTACTTCAGCGGCGAGTTGTGCGGGCGCGCCTCCTCGTTGAGCAGGTTGCTGCCGTTGATGAAGACCTCCATTCCCGCGACAGCGGTCGTGCGCAGCGGAATCTCGCGGCTCAGCTGGAGGTCGACCAGGTTGAAGGCATCCAGCGGCACTTCTTCGCTGACGTTGCGGCCCAGGTACTTCTGCGTGTCGTAGTAGGTGCTCGACAGCTGCGCCTTCCAGCCTTCACGCTGCCATTGCAGGCTCGCGCCATAGCGGTTGGTCGGCATGTTGGGCAGATACTCGCCGTCGTTGTGGGCACGCAGTGCGTCGGGATGGTCGGCCTTGTTCTTCACCAAGTCGGCGAACGCGGACATCTCCAGGCTGCCGAAGCGGCCGAGTGCCACCGACTGCGAGGCATCGATCTCGAATCCCTTCACCGTGGTATCGGTCTGCTTCCAGTACTTCAGCGGCAGGCGGTTGGCCGTCTGCAGGCCGGAGTAGCCCAGGTACAGGTAGTTCTCGTAGCGCATCCGGTAGGCGGTGGCGGTGAGCTGGAAGCCGCCCAGGTGGAACACGCCGGCCAGCTCCAGGTTCTTCGCGCGTTCCGGTTCCAGGTTCTGGTTGCCTTCTTCCTGGGTCATCACCGAGTAGTGCGCGTTGCTGGCGTACAGCTCGTTGATCTCCGGCGCGCGCTGCGAGGAGGAGTAGCGCAGCTTGGCGGCGAACAGCGGGCCGAGTTCAACATAGGAGCCGATGCTGTAGCTGTTGAGCCGGAAGTCGCGGTCCTGCAGCGTGGTGTTGGCGGAATTGCGCGCGGTCTTGAAGCTGCTGGGCCGCAATGTGTGGTCCACGCGTTCGTGGCGCACGCCCGCGTCGAACCAGGCCCAGTCGAAGTCCAGCGTTTCCTTCAGGAACACCGCCTGGGTGCGGGTGTCGACGTTGGGCAGGTAGCGCTGCGGGCCGCTGCCGGTGACGTCGCGTGACTGCTGGCTGAGGCCGAGCAGGCCGCTCAGCGGGCCCACGCGGCGGTGGGCCAGCAGCAGTTCGGCCTGGGTGCTTTCGAAGTCGTAATCGTTGGCCTTGCGGGCACCCAGGCGTTCGCCGGAGGTGTTGTCCAGCTGCGAGACGCGCAGCTCGGCGCGTTCGATGCCCGGCACCGGATCGCGCAGCAGGGCTTCCAGTGCATAGCGCTCCTGCTTGATGACCACGCCCACCGGCAGGCCATCGGCGTAGTTGGCGCCGAAGGACAGGTTCTGCATCGAGAAGCCGGGCACGCCGTACTCGCTGTCCTTGGCATCGATGCTGACGCCCACGTAGCCGCGGTCGAAGAACAGGGTCGAGCCGAGTGCGACCTGCGAACTGCGTGAGTAGCTGTTGCCGAGGCGATGGTGGTAATCCGGGGTGACGTCCTTGTTGATCCGCTTCTGCACGTAGGACGGCGTGCCGGCGACATAGTCCGGATTGGCCGGATTGACGTAGGTCTGGCGCTGCCAGACCGAGGTCGGGTTGCTGGTGTAGAAGGAGAACTCGCCATCGGCCCAGTCCGGGTTCTCAGTCATGAACTGGTCGATGTACGGTTGCGATGCCTTGTTGTAGACCTGCTGTACCCGCGCCTCTTTCTGGCAGGCGTCGGCTAGTGCCGAGTTGACCCCGCCGGCAGCCGGGAACAGCTGCGTAGTGCACGCGGCCGCCTTGCTGTTGCCGGGGATGTCGTAGTGCGAGATGCGCTGCCGCGAGACCTGCAGGTTGGTGGAGACGTTGCGCTGGTTGTTGAAGTTCATGCGGAAGCCCTGCGCATCGGCGGCGTTGAAGCCCTTGCGCAGCACCAGCTCCATCGACTGGTCCTTGTCCTCCATCGTGCGCGGGATCAGACCGGAATCGACCTCGACGCTGCCGCCGATGGCGTTGCCGCCATGGCGCACGGTGTCGGAGGACTTGTTGACGGTGACGCTGCGCACGAACAGCGGGTCGAACGGAATGTTGATGTCGCCGCTGATCGCGTTCATGCCCAGGATCGACTGGCCGTCCTGCAGGATCTGCACGCGGCTGCCGCTGAGGCTGCGGATGACCGGGGCACCGGCGTTGGGCCCGAACGCGCTGCTCTGCACGCCGGAAACGTGCTCGAGGAGGCCGCCAAGGGTGCGGTTCTGTGCCTGCGGGTTGTCGACGGTGACCCGGCTGTCGATGCGCGAGGGCTGGCTGGCTTCCACCTGCAGGGTGGGCAGGGTGGGCGCGTCTGCCGCCCGGGCGGAATGGAGAGCGACGGACTGAAGGGCGAGGGGGATGGCTGCAGCTAGCAGGTGGCGACGCATGACACGCTCCGTAAAAATGACGTGAAATGTTATAACGTAACGATACATAACGACAAACGATTTCTTCGCCGTATCATCGAAGCCATCATCGATGGCGACCGGCCCTGCCTTGGATTCTCTGCAGCACTTTCATCCCGCCACCCGTGACTGGTTCCATTCCGCGTTCGCGGCATCGACGCCGGTGCAGGACCAGGCATGGGCGTCGATCGCCGCAGGCCAGCACACGCTGGTGGTTGCGCCCACCGGGTCGGGAAAGACGCTGGCGGCCTTCCTGCATGCGATCGACCAGGTGTTCGCCGAGCGCGATGGCGATGCACGGCGCGACCCGGCGGCCAGGCCCGTGGCACGCACGCGCGTGCTGTACCTGTCGCCGATCAAGGCGCTGGGCAGCGATGTGCAGCGCAACCTGCAGGTGCCGCTGCAGGGCATCAGTGCGCGCCGCAGCGAACGCGGCGACCCGGCCGTTGCCCTGACCGTTGCCATGCGCACCGGCGATACCAGCAGCAGCGAGCGCGCGCGGCTGGTGCGGCGTCCGCCGGACATCCTGATCACCACGCCCGAGTCGCTGTACCTGATGCTGACGTCACAGGCGCGGGAGATCCTGCGCGATGTGCATACGGTCATCCTCGATGAGATCCATGCGGTCGCGGGCGGCAAGCGTGGCTCGCACCTGGCCCTGAGCCTGGAGCGGCTCGACGCGCTGCTGCAGGTGCCCGCACAGCGCATCGGCCTGTCCGCCACGGTCCGCCCGGTCGAGGGCGTTGCGGCGTTCCTCGGCGGTGATCGCCCGGTGCAGGTGGTGCAGCCGCCTTCGCAGCGGCAGCTGGAACTGAAGATCGTGGTGCCGGTGGAGGACATGACCGACCTGGCCATGCACGGCCCGGCGGAAGGGCGGGGGGCCGGCACACGGGCGGGATCGATCTGGCCGCATGTGGAAGCCAGCATCCTCGACAACGTGATGCGGCATCGCTCTACGATTGTGTTTGCCAATTCGCGCGGCGTGGCGGAACGGCTGACCGCACGACTCAACGAGCTGCATGCCGAGCGCGCGGACGCTGGGCACGCGAGCGACACCGACGATGCGGCCGCAACCGCCTACGGTTCATTCACTGGCAGCACGGTGAACCGTGTCACTGCACCCGAGTCAGTGATTGCGCGCTCGCACCATGGCTCGGTGTCCAAGGAGCAGCGCGCCGCCATCGAGCAGGCGCTGAAGTCGGGCGAGCTGCGCTGCGTCGTCGCGACCTCCAGCCTCGAGCTGGGCATCGACATGGGCCTGGTGGATCTGGTCATCCAGGTGGCGGCGCCGCCGTCGGTGTCCAGCGCATTGCAGCGGGTGGGGCGTGCGGGACACCAGGTCGGGGGCATGTCGCGCGGCCTGCTCTACCCTCGGACACGGCGCGACCTCGTCGATGCCGCCGTGGTAGTGGACAGCATGCTGGATGGGCGCATCGAAGCCATCGATCCACCGCGCAACCCGCTGGATGTGCTGGCCCAGCAGACCGTTGCTGCGGTAGCGATGGAGCCACTCGATGTGGAGGCCTGGTTTGCACGGGTCTGCCGCGCCGCGCCTTACCGCACGCTGCCGCGAAGTGCCTTTGACGCGGTGCTGGACATGCTGGCCGGGCGCTATCCGTCCGACGAATTCGCTGGCTTCCGCCCCCGCCTGGTGTGGGACCGGAAAACGGGCACGCTGACCGCGCGCCCGGGTGCCCGGCAGTTGGCGGTCACCAGTGGCGGCACCATTCCGGACCGCGGCATGTACGCGGTGGTGCTGCCTGAGGGCGAGGAGCAGGCCGGTTCGCGTCGGGTGGGCGAGCTGGACGAGGAGATGGTGCACGAGTCGCGGGTGAACGATGTGATCACCCTCGGCGCGACGTCCTGGCGCATCGACCAGATCACCCTTGACCAGGTCGTGGTGACGCCCGCACCCGGGCGCTCGGCGCGGCTGCCGTTCTGGCGTGGCGAGGGCATCGGTCGCCCGGCCGAGCTGGGGCAGGCCACCGGCGCGTTCCTTGCCGGACTGGAGGCCGATCCGGGCGGCGCTGGCGAGCCGTCACCGGCGCTGCTCGCGCGCCTGCGCGAGCGTGGCCTGGACGACAGCGCGATCGGCAACATGCTGGCGCTTGTTGCCGAGCAGCAGCTGGCGACCGGCGTGCTGCCGACCGACCTGCGCCTGGTGGTCGAGCGCTGCCGCGACGAACTGGGCGATTGGCGGGTGATGCTGCATTCGCCCTACGGACGCCGCGTGCACGACCCCTGGGCCCTGGCGGTGGCCGCGCGGCTGCGCGAGCAGGTAGGCATCGACCCGGCCGTGGTGGCCAGCGACGACGGCATCATCGTGCGCATGCCTGACCGCAGCGGCGCTGCGCCGGGCGCGGAGGTGTTCCTGTTCGACGCGGCCAGCCTGCGCCACACCATCACGCTGTCCGTCGCCGGGTCCGCATTGTTTGCCGCACGTTTCCGTGAGTGCGCCTCGCGCGCCCTGCTGCTGCCACGGCGCACGCCGGGCAAGCGCTCGCCGCTGTGGCAGCAGCGCCTGCGTGCGGGGCAGTTGCTGGAGATCGCGCGCGGCCACGAGGATTTCCCCATCCTGGTCGAGACCGCGCGCGAATGCCTGCAGGACGTCTACGACCTGGACGCGCTGGATGCGCTGATGCTGCGCGTGCAGGCCGGCCAGGTGCAGGTGGTGGACGTGGAGACCGCCGTGCCGTCGCCCTTCGCGGCGAACCTGTTGTTCGGCTATGTCGCCGAGTTCATGTACGAAGCCGACGTGCCCCTCGCCGAACGGCGTGCCTCGGTGTTGTCGCTCGACAGTGGCCTGCTCGCCGAGCTGCTTGGCCAGGTCGACCTCGGTGAGCTGCTGGACGATGACGTGGTGGCCACCGTGGCGCGTGAGCTGCAGCGGTTGGATCCGCCCCGCCACGCGCGGGGCAGCGAAGGCGTGGCCGACCTGCTGCGTGAGCTTGGCCCGTTGCCGGCCAGCGACATCGCGCAGCGCATCACCGAACCCACGCAGGTGGCGGCCTGGCTGCAGGCGCTGCACGCCGCTGGCCGCGCCATCCGCGTGACCGTTGCCGGTGTTGAACAGTGGGCAGCGGTGGAAGACGCCGCGCGGCTGCGGGATGCCCTCGGCATCGATCCGCCGGCAGGCATTGCCGAGGTATTCCTGGCACCGGTGCTTGATCCACTCGGTGACCTGCTCGGCCGCCACGCGCGCCACCATGGGCCCTTCAGCAGCGGCAGCGTGGCTGCCCGCTTCGGAGTGGGTGTGGCGGTGGTGGATGACGCGCTGCAGGTGCTGCAGGAGCAGGGCCGGATCATTCGTGGTCGCTTCGGCCTTGATCGTCGCCAGGCCCCCGGCAACGCCACACCGCCTGCCGCGCGCGCGGCCCACGAATGGGTGGCGGTCGATGTGCTGCAGCGGCTGCGGCTGCGCTCGTTGCAGGCCGCCCGCGAGGCAACGCGCCCGGTACCGGTGGACGCCTATGTCGGCGTGCTGCTGGAAGGGCAGGGCGTGTTGCACGAGGCCGCGCCTGATCGTGGCAGCGAGCGCGTGCTGCAGGTGATCGAACAACTGGCGGGGCTGCCACTGCCGGCGTCGCTGTGGGAACAGCAGGTGCTGCCTGCACGGGTGCCCGGTTACACGCCTGCGCTGCTGGATGAACTGCTGGCCACCGGTACGGTGCTCTGGGCCGGCCACGGCCGGCTGGGCGACGATGACGGATGGGTGTCGCTGCACCTGCGGGAGCGTGCGGCCGAAACCCTGCCGCTCATGGACGTGGATGCCAACGCGTCGCCGATGCAGCTGGCGGTCCTGCAGGTGCTGGCCGCAGGCGGTGCGTTCTTCGCGCGCCAACTGGCGATGCAGGTACAGGCTCAATTCGCGGGTGCAGGCAATGCCGGCGAGGATTTCCAGACGGCGCTGTGGCAGCTGGCCTGGCGCGGGCAGATCAGCAGTGACCTGTGGGCCCCGCTGCGTGCGCTCGACGGCGCGCGTCCGCTACGGGCGCGCCCGATGCCCGTGTCCCGCCGCCGCCGCGGCTTTGCCTTCGCGCCGCTGGCGGCGGGCAGTGCAGGACTTGAGCTGGCCAGCAGCGCGGGGCCGACGCTGGCCGGACGCTGGTCGCTGCTGCCACAGGAGCGGGCCAGTGACACCTTGCGCGCGCTGGCGCAGACCGAGGCGCTGCTGGACCGCTATACGGTGGTTACCCGCAGCGCGGCGATGAGCGAAGCCGTGGCCGGCGGTTTCCCGGCACTGCGGCCGGTGCTGCGCAGCATGGAAGACGCCGGCCAGCTGCTGCGCGGGCGCTTCGTGGAGGGCATGGGCGGTGCCCAGTTCGCACAGCGCGAGGATATCGACCGCCTGCGGGCCTGTGCCGAGCGCACGGGTGGCCCTGGCGGATGGGTTGCGCTGTCCGCGCTGGATCCGGCCAATCCGTTCGGCAGCCTGTTGCCCTGGCCGCAGACGACGGCCGGGGCGAGGCCGGTGCGCCGCGCCGGTGCGCTGGTGGTGATCGGTGGAGGCCGGCTGCAGCTGTATCTGCCGCAGGGTGGCCGCCAGCTGTCCAGTTGGATCGATGACACGGCCGACGACGTTGCGGCGCGCTGGACGGCGGCGGCGCAGGCGCTGGCAGTCGGCCTGCGGCGCGGCCGGCGCCTGTCCTTCACGCTGCAGCGGATCAATGAGGAGCCGCTCCACCGCGGGCCTGCCGTGGACGCCCTGCGCGCGGCAGGGTTCAGCAATGAGCCGCGCGGGCTGGGCTGGAACGGCTGACGTCGAGCCATGCTCGACTGTCTTTGTAGAGCCGAGCCCACGCTCGGCTGCATTCTGTAGCGTCGAGCCATGCTCGACTGTCTTTGTAGAGCCGAGCCCACGCTCGGCTGCATTTGTAGAGTCGAGCCATGCTCGACTGAGCCGAGCATAGGCTCGGCTCTACAGGACCGCGCAGCCGAGCATAGGCTCGGCTCTACAGGACCGCGCAGCCGAGCATGGCTCGGCTCTACAGAAACCTTCAGCCGTGCTCGAAGCGCAGTGGCTGGCCACCCATCGCCGGGTCGCTGGTGCCGGGACGGCCGTCTTCGGCGCGGCCGGCCAGGCGCAGTTCGCTGTCACCGGCCACCACGTGCAGGTCATACCACCCGCTGGTGGGCGCAGCGTCCCAGGCCAGCGTGGTCTGCGCACCCGCGGCCAGCATCAGCGTCTGCTCCGGCATGTGCCCGGCGTAGGCACCGGCGCGCACGCGGATCGATTGCGCGGCGCTGCCTGCATTGCGCAGCTGCAACCGCAGCTGGCCCTCGACCGGGTCTACCTGCGCCTGCAGCACCGGTGCACCGGCCACGCCACGGAAGTGGCGATGGAAGCCATTGGGGCCGAGCAGCCACAGGTCATAGCGACCCTGCGCATCCAGCGCCCAGCGGTCCTGCAGCGGCGCGCCGGGCAGCACCGTATAGCGGCGTGGCAGGGCGGCCAGCTGCAGGCGGTCGTAGACGTGCAGCACGCTGGCGGCGCCTTCGCAGGCCAGGTGCAGGGCCACGCCGTCCGCGGCAATCGCCTGCACCTGCGCGTGTGGCCGATACGGCAACGCGCGCGAAGGGCGCGTGCCCGCTTCCTGGCGCGCCGCCTGCAGGCCCTCGGGCAGTGCAGGCACGGTGCGGCCCGGCAGGGCTGCTGCGCGCGCGGCGGTGGCGCTCACGTCGGGTAGCCTGCGCACGAACGGGCGGGTATCGCGCTGGGCGAAGTCGAAGGCGTTGACCAGGTCGCCACACACGGCGCGGCGCCACGGCGAAATGTCCGGCGCGGCCACGCCGAAGCGGCGTTCGATGAGGCGCAGCACCGAGGTGTGGTCGTACACCTGCGAATCGACCCAGCCGCCGCGGCTCCATGGCGAAATCACGTACAGCGGCACGCGCGGGCCGAGGCCATACGGGCGGCCGCGCAGTCCGGCCTCGTCGTACTTCTCGTCGCCCGGTGCCGGGTGCTGGTGGTACTCGCCCTCGGTGCTCACCGATGAAGCGCCTGCCCAGCCGCCACCGGGCTGTGCCGATGGAGGTGCCGGCGGCGGCACGTGGTCGAAGAAGCCGTCGTTCTCGTCGAACATCAGCAGCAGGGCGGTGCGGCTCCAGACCTCCGGATCGGCCGTCAGCGCATCCAGCACGCGTGCGGTGTAGGCCGCGCCCTGCGCAGGGCTGGACGGGCCGGGGTGCTCGCTGCCAGCGGCGTCGGCAATGATGAAGCTGACCTGCGGCAGGCGCCCCTCGATGGCGTCCTGGCGCAGCTGGGCCAGGCCCCGCGTGCTGACCCCGCGCTGGCGCAGCGCGGCATCGTGCCCCGGTGCGGCACGGTAGGCCTGGCGGAAGGTCTCGAAGCCGGCCAGCGGGTTGTCGGTGAAGTTGTCGGCCATGTCCTGGTAGATCTGCCAGGAAACGCCCGCCTGCTGCAGGCGCTCGACATAGCTGGCCCAGCGGTACGAATCCGGATGCCCGCCGTGCTCGGGGAAATTGTCATGCGAGTTGGCGATCACCGGCCCGCCGGCGCGGGCGAAGGCATCGTTGTGGCCGGTCCACAGGAATACCCGGTTCGGGTTGGTGCCGGCCTGCATGGCGCAGTGGTACGCGTCGCAGATCGTGAATGCTTCGGCCAGGGCGAACTGGAAGGGCAGGTCGGCACGCTGGAAATAGCCCATTGCGTGGTTCTGCTTGGCCATCGGCCAGTGCCCCATGCGGCCATGGTCCCACGCGCGCTGCGCGTCGGGCCAGGTGTGCGGGGTGCCTTCCACGCGCATGTAGCCGAAGTGCGCGGCCGTATCCAGCGGGAACGGCGCGATCGCACGCTGGCCGCTCGCATCGGGCTGCAGCCACAGGCTCCGCGCGCTGTCCCCGCCGGCCAGGGGCGCGGCAGGGGCAACAAAGCGGTCGCCAAAACCACGTACGCCCGGCAGCGTGCCGAAGTAGTGGTCGAACGAGCGGTTCTCCTGCATGAACACCACGATGTGCTGCAGGTCCTGCAGGCTGCGCGTCTGCGCGGCCGGGGCGATGGCCGCAGCGCGGGCGATGCTGGGCAGCAGCGGTGCCAGGCCGGCGGCGACGCCGGCCTGCAACAACCGGCGTCGGCCGATATCAGTCACGAATGCCTCACAGATCCACGTGGAAGGAAATGCCGACGGTGCGCGGTGCGCCGATGAAGGCGGCGTTGGCGCCGTCGACCCCTGCAAGATAGAGCTTGTCGGTGAGGTTGCTCACGACCAGGTTGGCACCCATGCCCTTCAGGCGCGGCGACAGGCCCTGCAGGTCGAAGCCGATGTTGGCGTTGAAGATGGTGGCCGAGGGCAGCTTGTTGACGTTGGCCGCGTCGAGGTAGCGGGTGCCGAGGTAGCGGCCGGACAGGCCGAAGTTCCAGTTCTCGCCCTGCCAGTCGGCCGAAAGCACCAGGATCTGTTCGGGCTGGCCGATCACCTTGGCGCCATCGACGATGCCCAGCTGGGTGTCACGCGCGGCGTCGCCGCTGCCCAAGTACTTGGAACGGTTGTAGGTATAGGCCGCGTTGATCCGCCAGCCGTTGTCCCAGCCATAGCCGAACGCGGCTTCCAGGCCGTTGCTTTCCACGCCACCGAAGTTCTCGTAGACGCCATCGGTCTCACCCAGGTAGTCGATGCCGCTGACGAAACCGGCCGGCAGGTAGACGATGCGGTTGTCGAACTTGATGTTGTACAGGGTGACCGAGGCGGTCAGCGGCCAGCGGCTGATGCGCATGCCCACTTCGATGTTGTCGGCCGTTTCCGGTTCGACGTTGCGGAAGCGCTGCGGATCGGTCTCGCCAAGCACGCCGGAAGGAATCGCGGCAAAGTTCTGCGAGAAGCCGGCGAACAGCTCCATGCCTTCCACGCCCGGCGCCCAGGTGAAGCCGGTGGACAGCAGCGGATCGGACCTGGAATCAGACGTGACGTGTTCGCTGGCGCCGATCACGCGGTTGCGCGACTGGTCGACGAAGAACTGCTTGACGCCCACGCGCGCACTGAACGGGCCGAAGCGGGCCACGTCCTCGACGTAGTACATCTGCTCGTCCACCTTGTACTTGTCCTCGAACTGCACCCAGTACGGCTGGTGGTCGAAGCCGATGTACTGGCCGACGTTGAGCAGGCGGTGCCAGTCGCGGCGCGCGGAGCGGTCCAGCTTCTCCACCCACAGGCCGCCGCGGATCGTGTTGTCGACGCCGCCGAAGGTCTGCCGCCATTCGACATCGGCAGTCACGCCCATGCGGTCGTTGTCGTAGTGGGTGTGGCGATAGGACTGCGCACCCAGCACGTTGCCGGCGTAGCAGTTGGGATCGTACTCGGCGCTGAAGCCCGCGCGCGGGGTGCAGCCGGCAATCGGCTGGGCGCTGCTGCCATCGGGGTTCACGAAGTAGATCTGGCCCAGGTTGCTGCCGCCGTACACGACGCTGCCGCCCAGGTATTCGGACTGCGGGCGACCGGCGCCATCATTGGTGACATCGGCCAGGTAAGGCGGCAGCCAGTCGCCGCGGCCCTGCATGCGGTGGCCATAGGCCGCCATCGAGGCCTTGAAGCCGTTGCCGGCGTCGAAGGCCGCGCGCAGGTAGCCGAAGGTGTTTTCGCGCAGGGCACGCGAACCGGAGCGGTAGTTCTGGTCCAGGTAGGGGATGCCGGTGAGGGTGCCGACCAGGTTGTCGCGGTCGGGGTTGGTGGCGAAACCCTGCGGCGAGACGCTGGTGTATTCCGGCTCGTCGGCATCGTTGTAGGACAGGTAGCCGGTCAGCGTCCAGCGGTCCAGTTCGGTGATGAACTTGCCGGCGATATGGTCGTTGCTGGTCTTGCCGCTGCCGTCGATCCAGTCGCTCACCCGGGCCGAGGACGCACTGACCCAGGCGCGGGTGTGGCCGCCCAGCAGCCCGGTGTCGTAGCGCACGTAGTACTTGCGCGCATCGTTGTCACCGGCGCCGACGACGAAACGCAGGCGGCTGTCCTGCAGCGGATCGCCGGTGAGGAAGTTGAGGGTGCCGCCGAGCGCCTCGTTCGAACGCGAGGAGATATCGGCCGTGCCCTGGCTTACTTCCACCGTCTCCAGGTCGAGCGTGTCGATGTAGCGGTTGGCCATCGAGCCGCCACCGTAGCCCGAGCCACCGTTGGGCAGGCCATCGATGGTCGTGCCGATCTGCTGCGTGTCGCGGTTGGTGACGAAGCCACGCATGCTGATCTGCGTGCCCCACACCGATGAACCGGTGGCGTCGGCTTCGCTGACCACCACGCCCGGCACTTCTTTGAGCGCGCCGTTGACGCTGCTGAGCACGGTCTGCCGGTTCAGCGTTTCGGCGCGCACCGAGGTCTTGGCGTAGCTGGTGGCCTGGCCGATCACCTGCACCTGGTCCAGGGTCCGTGCGTCGGTGCTGTGCGTTTCGGCGGCTTCGCCCTGCGGTGCTTCGGCCAAGGCGTCCAGCGCGGGGGCGATCAGCAGGGCAAGCAGCGAGACTCGGGGAAAACGCGCAATCGTTCGCATCGAAACCGGACCTTGAGTGGGGGAAAGCCCGGGAGTTTCGGCAGCGCCAATGACACGGCGGTGACGCGCGAACGCAGGAACGATGGCAATGTGTGGCTCGTCACGGCCATGGGCTATGCTCGGGCCCTTCTCAATGGACGTGAGGTGTGGCGATGCAGGCATGGACGAAGATCTGGCTTGGGGCCGCGGTGCTGCTGGTACTGGCAGGCTGCGAACGGACACCCGTACCGGCGCCGGATGCGGCAACGGCGCCTGCAGACACACCTGCGGCCCCTCCTGCCGCCGCCAGCGCTGCACCGGCTGCGGACGCCGTGCCGGGCCTCACTGACCGCGATGGCAAGCCCGTGCCGGTGCTGGCCTTCGACACCACCGCATTGTCGAGCAGCAGCGTGGCCCTGGGGGAACTGCCGTTCTTCAGCCTGCCGCAGGGCTATGCGCCGCAGAACGCTGCCAGCACGCGCGCCTGGGCGCGCTTCCCGTTCCGCATCGGTGATGGCGTGCACTGGGAGGAAGGCCCCAGCTGGTCGGCGCGCATCGTGGCAGACACCAGTGCTGCCGCGGACAAGACCTTCTCTGCGCTGGAAGTGCAGCGCAACTTTGACGGCGTGCTGGCGGCGGCCGGTGGGCACAAGGTGTTCGAAGGCAAGCTGCTGCGTGACATCTACTACGGCCCGCAGCTGGAAGACGAAATCGGCGGTGGCTTCATCGATGCGGTGAACATGGACCAGGACGCGGCGACCACGGTGTACGTGGTGCGCCAGGCCGATCGCACGGTCTGGGTGCAGCTGGCCGTGGACAGCAATGGGGCCGGGCTGGTGGTGCTGGATGCGGTGCCGTTCAAGGCTACCGCGCAGTGGTCCGGCAGCTTCCCGCACCTGGCCCTCCCGGCCGGCTACAGCGACCGCAATGCGCCGCAGAAGCGCGACTTCGACGCCTTCCCGTTCTGGAACGGCGAGCGCTTCGAACAGGTGGAAGGACGCACCTGGGCGCAGGATTTCGACAAGGGCGAGCACGCGTATTCGATGCACGAGGTGCGTCGCAACCTTGAGGCGATGATGGCGCAGGCCGGTGGCCGCAAGGTGTTCGAAGGCCGCATCCCGCGAGAGGCGGCCGACGGTGTGCCGCAGGCGGTCAAGGCCGCCTACAGCCATGCCGCCGGCTTCAGCTGGCAGGACTACGACACCGAGGTCTACCAGGTTGACCTGGCCGATGGTCGCCAGCTCTGGGTCCATGCGCGGCTGGAATATCTCAGCGCCGGCTGGGTGGTGGTCGAACGCAAGGGCTTCACCCAGACCGCTGCGCTGCTGCCGGCCGACGCACTGAAGAAGCAGCTGGACAGTGCTGGCCGGGTCGCCATCCAGGTCAACTTCGCCACCGACAAGGCGGACATCCTGCCCACGTCCGAACCGCAGCTGGCGCAGGTGCTGGAGCTGCTGCGTGCCGATCCCTCGCTGAAACTGTCCATTGAAGGCCACACCGACAACAGCGGTGCGGCGGCCCACAACCGCAGCCTGTCCGAAGCCCGGGCGGCATCGGTGGTGGCGGCGCTGGCCGGCAAGGGCATTGCGGCCGAGCGCCTGCAGGCAGCCGGTTTCGGTGCGGACAAACCGGTGGCCGACAATGGCAGCGAAGAGGGCAAGGCACGCAATCGACGCGTCGAGCTGGTCAAGCGCTGACGGGTCAGTAGCGCGCATCCTTGGGCTTGGGGTCGCGCGGCCAGTCCTTGCCCTTGCCGGCGAAATCCGGCCGCGGCTGGTGGATGAAGTAGTCGGCGATGTCCACCGCGTCCTGGTCGGGCATCACCTGCTGGCCCAGCGGTGGTTCGCGGCCCGCTGCCGGCGGCATGTTGTGCTTGACGAAGCTGGCCGCCTTGTACAGCCGTGCCATGCCGGCGCCGATGTTGAAGCTGCGCTCGCCCCACAGCGGCGGGAAGGCGATATCGCCGCTGCCATCGCGGCGGCCCTCGCCGTTGCCGCCGTGACAGGCGGCGCACTGCGCTGCATACAGGGCCTGGCCGCGCACGCGGTCGGGCACCAGCGAGGAATCGATCGGCCCTTCGCTTGGCGCCGCCACGCGCGCGCCGTCGGGTACGGGGCGGCTCAGCCAGGCCATGTATTCCAGCATCGCGCGCATCGGTGGTGCGTCGCGGGCCAGCGGCTTGCCGTTCATCGAACGCTGCAGGCAGCCGTTGATGCGTTCGACCAGGCCGATCTCCTTGCCGGGGCGGGTCATGTAGCGCGGGTAGCTGCCGCCGCCGGTGTTGAGGTAGTGGTTGCCGAAAGGCCGCTTGCCCTCGGCCATGTGGCAGGAGTTGCAGTTCAGGTCATTGCCCACGTTGTCCGGCAGCAGGCGTGCGGTCTCGTTGAGCAGGCGGCGCCCGTACATCACCGCATCGCCATTGCCGAGGCTGGCGATCTCTTCGGCGCTGGGCATGTGGTACGCGCCGACCCGCGCGCCCTGTGCGTCGAGGATGTCCAGCGTGGCGGGGGTGGCATCCAGCGACGGATGGCGGTACGCGTACAGCAGTGCGGCGGCTGCGGCCACCACCAGTACGCCGATGGCAATGACGATGGCCGCGCTTCTGCGCTTGCGTGCGCGCCTCATGGTGCCACCTCCTGCGGAACCACATGCACGGGTTTGTCGCGCACCACCCTGCGCATGCGCGCGATGTCGGCTTCGCTCACCGCGCTGGCCTGGTTGCCCCAGCTGCTGCGGATGAAGGTCAGGATCTGCTCGAGCTGGGCGTTGGGCAGATGCTCGAAGCCGGGCATCGAGAAGGCCATCCGGTCGTGCGGCGTGTGCGGGGTGCGGCCACCGGCCAGGGTGACCTGCACCAGCGAACTCGGATCATCGGCGAAGACGATGGAGTTGCCGGCCAGGGCAGGGTAGATGCGCGGCATGCCACGGCCATCGGCGCGGTGGCAGGCCTGGCAGTGCTCGGCATAGGCCAGCGAACCCTCCACGCGGTAGTCGCCGTCGCGCAGCGCGGTGGTGGTCGTGTCGGGGCCGGCAGTCCACTGCGTGCTGCGGCCGGCGCGCGGCGGCAACTGCTTCAGGTAACGGGCCATGGCCAGCAGATCGGCGTCGGTCAGGTACTGGGTGCTGTGTTCCACCACGTCGGCCATGCCGCCGAACGCGGCGGAGCGATCGGTGCGGCCGGTACGCAGGAACTCGACGATCTCGTCCTGGCTCCAGCTGGCCAGGCCGGTGGCTTCGTTGCGCAGGTTCTTCGCATACCAGCCTTCCAGTACCGAACCGGAGAGGAAGCGGCGGCTCTCGTCATCAGCCATGGCGGTTTCCTGGAAGGCCAGGCCGCGAGGGGTATGGCAGGCGCCACAGTGGGCCAGACCCTCCACCAGTTCGGCGCCGCGCTGCTGGCCGGCATCCAGCGCAGGATCGGCAACGAAGCTGCGGGGGCGGGCAAACAGCAGTTGCCACCATGCCAACGGCCAGCGCATGTTGGCCGGCCAGGGGATCGTGCTGTCGGCGTTGTGCTGGCGCACCGGCTGCACCGCGCCCATGAAGTAGGCGTACAGCGCCTGGACCTCGTCATCGCTGGCGATCACGTAGGAGGCGTAGGGCATGGCCGGGTACAGCGGCTGGCCATCGTGGCGGATGCCGCGGCGGACCGCGCGCTCGAAATCGGCGTAGTCGTAGCGGCCGATGCCGGTATCCGGGTCCGGGGTGATGTTGGTGGAATAGATCGTGCCCATCGGCGTCTGCATGCCCAGCCCGCCGGCAAAGGCTTTGCCGCCGGGGGCCGTGTGGCAGGCGGCGCAGTCGGCCGCGCGCGACAGGTATTGGCCGCGGGCGATCAGCGCGGGATCGTGGATGTCGACCACGGCGTGCTGGCGCGGCGCGAACCAGTACGGCGTGCTGCGGGCAATGCCCCAGGCCGCACCGGTCGCGGTGGCCAGGACAAGGAGGAGCTTGAACGAGGTACGCATGGGCGCACTGTCGGCAAACGCGCAGGCGCGTTCATTGATCCGGATCAATGCTTTGTCCATATGCGACATCGCACGAAGCTGAATCGATCCCGGCTTGTCATCAACCCGTCATCGAGCTGCGATAGATGCGCCCGGCCGCGCCCGCTAACCTGCCACGCTGTCGCACCTTTTCCCTGATTGCCCATGAAGCGCCCGCTGCTGCTGTTGCTGGCGTGCGCCGGCCTGTGGCTGGCTGCATGCTCATCCTCGATCACCGCCTCGTCCACCTCGCTCAGCGACCAGCTGGTCGCGCCCGGTGGCGTGTCCACCCTGCTGGACCAGCCGCGCATCGCCGCGGCCATCGCCGAGCTGCCCAACCGCCATGGCTTCCTGCCCGGGCGCGACAACGTGCCGATCTTCTGGCGCGTCTTCGACCCCGGCGATTACGGCGCCCGCTACCACTACCTGCCGCAGCGCCATGAGAACGGCCAGCCGTTGGATACCGGGCTGAGCCTGTCGGTGCCGCAGCCGTTCCGTGCGCAGGCGCCGCGCGGCACCGTGGTGCTGCTGCACGGCTGGATGATGAACGGTGATTCGATGCTGCCGTGGTCGTTGCAGCTGGCCGAGTCGGGCTACCGCGTGGTGACCCTGGACCTGCGCAACCACGGGCAGTCCGGACGCGGCCCGTCCGGCTACGGCACCTACGAATCGGATGATGTGGTCGATGTCATCGGCGAGCTGCGTGCGCGTGGTGAGGTCGCCGGGCCGCTGTACCTGTTCGGCGTGTCCTACGGCGCCGCCACGGCGGTGTTCACTGCAGACAAGCTGGGTGACCAGGTGGCCGGCGTGGTGGCGATGGAATCGTTCGCCAATGCCGGCGTGGCGATCCGCACGATGATCCCGCACCTGATGGCCCTGCAGCCGGAGGGGTTGAAGGCGCAGGCAGTGGCGTCCTATGCGCGCTGGCGTTATGGCGGCCAGGACATCAACCAGGTGATCGCCGCGGCCAGCCGCCGCATCGACGTCGACCTGGACCAGGTGGACGTCGCCCGCGCGCTGGCCGATACCCGCGCCTGCGTGCTGCTGCTGCACGGGCAGGGCGACCAGCACATCCCGGTCAGCCAGGGCCGCGAGCTGGCCCTGGCCAATCCGCGGGCGCACTACATCGAGATGCGCGGCGAAGACCACATCACCCTGCCGCTGCGGCTGGACCTGCTGGCCGGCGTGGTCGATGACTGGATGGCCCAGGACGAGCACCACCCCCGCGCAACCTGCCCGGCGCCGCAACTGCCGGCGCAGGCCGAGTGGCTGGTGCGCGATACCGCTGCCGCTGCGCCTACCCGCAGCTGACGTTCTTCCTTACGGCAGGCGGCGTGCCAGCGCCCGGGCGGAGGCGGCCACGCCCAGCAGCAGCGCTGCCACGCACAGGAACGCGAAGCCCAGGGTGGTGAGGTGGGCCAGCCCGCCGATCGCTGCCGGGCCGGCGAGGATGCCCGCATAGCCCAGCGTGGTCACGGCCGTGATCGCAATGCTTTCCGGCATCGCACGCTGCTGGCCGGCCATCGAGAACAGCGCCGGTACGATGTTGGCGCAGCCCAGGCCGACCATCACGTAGCCCGCCAGCGCTACCGCGAAGGAAGGTACCAGCGTGGCCAGGGCGAAGCCCGTGGCTGCGGTGATGCCCCCCAGCACGATCGTGCGCGTACGGCCCAGGCGCTCGACGATGCCGTCGCCGAACAGGCGCATCGCGGTCATCGCCAGGGTGAACACCGCGAAGCCGGCGCCGGCCTGGTCGCGCGGCACCTGCCGCACTTCGGCCAGGAACACCGCGCTCCAGTCCAGCATCGAGCCTTCGGCCAGGAACACGATGAAGGCCAGCACGCTGATGAACAGCACCACGCCATGCGGGACGGCCAGCATCGGGCCGTCATGGGCGATGCGCTGCGGGCGCCAGTGCGGTGCCGACAGCAATGCCACCACGAGCATGGCTGCCACCGACAGCAGGGCCGCCGTCCACAGCGGCGTGCCCAGCAACAGCAGGCCGGTCATGCAGCCGGCACCGACGAAGCCGCCGATGCTGTAGAACGCGTGGAAGCCGGACATCATCGCGCGGCCGGCATCGCGTTCGACCGCGACGGCCTGCATGTTCATCGTGCAGTCCATCGCGCCGACACCGGCACCGAACAGGAACAGGGCCGCACCCAGTGCCAGCGGCGATGGTGCCAGCGCCAGCAGTGGCAGGGCCAGCAGGATCAACGCCGTGGTGATGACCATCAGGCGACGGCACCCCAGGCGTCCACTCAACGCACCGGCCAAGGGCATCGCCAGCAGCGAGCCCAGGCCCAGGCAGAGCAGCACTGCGCCCAGGCTGGCATCGGACAGGCCGGCCTTGGCCTTGGCATAGGGCACCATCGGTGCCCAGGCGGCGGTGGCAAAGCCGGGAATGAAGAAGGCGGCGCGGGTGGCGTGCTGCTGGGCACGCGGGGAAGAAGGCGTCATGCGCAGGAAAGGCTCCGGAGGATCCTGATCATGAAAACGTTTCCAGATCGGTCGGGCAAGTGCCATTTGTGTCATTCCAGTGCGAATACGAATGCAACGTCGCCCGTCGCACACGCAAAGGCCCGCGATACCGATGGGTATCGCGGGCCTCGCTGCACGGTAGTGCCTGGTGCTTACAGCGGCAGGTCGAACACCAGCACTTCAGCGTCGTTGCCGTTCTCCAGGGTCAGCTGCGCCTCGTCGCTGATCTGCAGTGCATCACCGGCATCGAGGGTGATGCCATTGACCTGCAGCTGGCCACGGGCGACCTGCACATAGGCACCACGGCCGTTGCCCAGTGCGTGGTGCAGCTTCTGGCTGCCATCAAGGATGGTGGCGTAGATGCGGGCGTCCTGCTGGATGCGCAGCGAACCGTCGGCGCCATCGGGCGAGGCGATCAGGCGCAGCTGGCCGCGCTTGGTCTCCGGCGCGAAGTGGGTCTCGCGGTAGGACGGCTCAATGTTCTCGCTGTCCGGGAAGACCCAGATCTGCAGGAAGTGCACCGGATCAGTGGCCGAGTGGTTGAACTCGCTGTGGCTGACACCGCTGCCGGCACTCATCACCTGCACGTCGCCGTAGCGCAGCACCGAGCCGGTGCCCATCGAGTCCTTGTGCTCCAGCGCACCGCCCAGCACGTAGGAAATGATTTCCATGTTGCTGTGGCTGTGGGTGCCGAAACCCTGGCCGCCAATCACCTTGTCTTCGTTGATGACGCGCAGCGGGCCGAAGCTGACGTAGCGCGGGTCGTAGTAGCCGGCGAAGGAGAAGGTGTGGCGGGAAGACAGCCAGCCATGCTCGGCCAGGCCACGGGTAGCGCTCTTGCGGATCTGCAGCATGATGAATTCTCCTTGTTCGATGATTTCGATGGGGCGGGGTGGGCCGGTGGCCGCTGTGTTTCCCCGTTGGAGAGAAGTATCCGCTTGCACCCCGGGTTTGAAAAACGGATAGTTTTGACAGCCATCATCGAAAATTTCGAATGCTCAAGCTCAGCCTCGACGCCCTGCAGATCCTTGACGCCATCGACCGCCGCGGCTCCTTTGCCGGCGCCGGCAAGGCCCTGCACAAGGTGCCCTCGACCATCTCCTACACCGTGGCCAAGCTGGAGGAGGACCTGGGCGTGCAGCTGTTCGATCGGGTCGGCCCCCGTGCGGAGCCGACCGAGGCCGGTCGCGCCCTGCTGGACGAGGGCCGCCACCTGCTGCGTGCCGCCCGCGAACTGGAGCTGCGGGTGCGCCGGGTGGCCTCCGGCTGGGAGGCCGAGCTGACCCTGGCGGTGGATTCGATGTTCCCGACCTGGCTGCTGGGCCCGGACATCGCTGCGTTTCGTGGGATTGAAGCGCCGACGCGCCTGCGGCTGTTCGGTGAAGCGCTGTCAGGTACCTGGGAAGCGCTGCTGGATCGCCGTGCCGACCTGCTGGTGGGTGCCGCGGGCGAAGGCCCCAGTGGTGGTGGCTATGTCGTGGAGCCGCTGGGCAGCGTCGATTTCGTGTTTGCGGTAGCGCCGGATCATGCGTTGGCGCAGGTGCCGGGCGTGCTGGGCCGCGAGCAGCTGGCCGAGCATTGCGCGATCGCGGTGTCCGATTCCGCGCGCCGCTTGCTGCCGCGGACGGTGGGCTTGTTGATGGGGCAGGAAATGCTGACGGTGCCGGACATGGCCAGCAAGTTGAAGCTGCAGTGCCAGGGCGTGGGCTTCGGTTTCCTGCCCGGGCCGTGTGCACGCGCGGCGGTGGCGCGCGGGCAGCTGGTGATCCGCGAGGTTGAGGAACCCAAGCCGGAGGAGACATTCTGGCTGGCGTGGCGCACGGGTGAGGATGGTGCGGCATTGCGCTGGTGGCGCGAGCGGTTGCGCAGGCCGGAGCTGCTGGCGCAGTGGTGGCAGGCGATGGGGTAGATCCACGCCATGAGTGGATGAAGGTCTTGTTTGCAGGGCTGCGCCCTGCACCTGCTCAATGCAACGTCAACGTCAAAGGCTGGCATTCCGTGGGTTGGCGGGGTGGGTCCGGTTGAGGGGGACGCCGTAAATACGTCCATGTAGCAACTGTGTTGCCGGAGGGGCGCCAGCCCTTCCGGCAGACGGACACGGTAGTGCCGGCCGCT
>NZ_JASGBW010000023.1:0-78025 GCF_030053215.1 Stenotrophomonas sp. PFBMAA-4
TATCGATATCTGACGGATTTCATCCACGCATGGCGTGGATCTACTGGAACGGCGTTCTGCTTGGGTGGGTGCCGACCGTTGGTCGGCACGGGGGCGGATCCAATTTTGAATATCGATATCTGACGGATTTCATCCACGCATGGCGTGGATCTACTGGAACGGCGTTCTGCTTGGGTGGGTGCCGACCGTTGGTCGGCACGGGGGCGGATCCAATTTTGATTATCGATATCTGACGGATTTCATCCACGCATGGCGTGGATCTACTGGAACGGCGTTCTGCTTGGGTGGGGGCCGACGGTTGGTCGGCATGGGGGCGGATCCAATTTTGAATATCGATATCTGACGGATTTCATCCACGCATGGCGTGGATCTACTGGAACGGCGTTCTGCTTTGGTGGGTGCCGACCGTTGATCGGCACGGGGTCGGATCCCGTTGCTGCGCAACGGGCTCTGACCCCAATCTGGAATTCGATATCTGACAGATGTGCCGACCAACGGTCGGCACCCACCAACAGCCGCCGGCCAACTGTCGAAGGCGGGGCACTGTGGGTTTGCGGGGTGTGAGCCGCATGGATGCGGCGACCAACGGCGTCCCCGCTAACCCACAGTGCCCCGCCATCCCACGGAATGCCGCTCTTGATCTTGCTTCGGCTTCTGCAGGTGCAGGGCGCAGCCCTGCCGAAAAAAACTACTCCGCGACCGACTCGACCTGCCGCGGTTCCGGCCGGGTATCCGGCAACTGCCAGAAAATCATCGTCGAAGTCAGCGTGATCGCCCCCACGCAGATGAACGTCGCATGCAGTGCCGCCGTCGCGCCATGGCCCTCCAGGTGCGTGCCGAACGCGGCCAGCAGGCTGCCGGCCGCCGCCGCACCAAAACCGGCGGCCAGCATCATCACCATCGACAGCAGGCTGTTGCCGGAACTGGCGAATTCGCGGTCCAGGTCACGCAGCGTCACGGTGTTCATCACCGTGAACTGCAGCGAATTGACCGCACCGAAGAACGCCAGCTGCACCAGGCGCCAGGCCAGGTGCTGGCCCGGGGTCATCAGGATGAAGCTGGCCATCGCCAGGCCCACCAGCACCGTGTTGATCATCAGCACGCGGCGGTAACCGTACTGCTCCACCAGCCTCACCGCCAGCTTTTTCGACACCATGCCCGCCGCCGCCACCGGCACCATCATCAGGCCTGCATGCATCGGCCCCAGGCCGAGGCCGACCTGCAGCAGCAGCGGGATCAGCATCGGCATGGCACTGCTGCCGATGCGCGAGAACAGGTTGCCGAGGATGCCGATGCGGTAGCTGGGCACGCGGAACAGCGCCAGCGAGAACAACGGTGCGGTGGAATTGGCTGCGTGCAGCCAGTAGCCGACCAGCGCGGCCAGGCCGCCCACGGTCATCAGCATGATCAGCGCATGCGGCGTGCCCAGGCCGGAAATGCCGTCCAGCGCCAGTGACAGCACCACCATCGCGAAGGCCAGCATGATGTAGCCGCGCAGGTCGAAGCGGGTGCGGTGGCTGGCGTAGTGGTCGGGCATGATCTTCATCGCGGCGATGAACCCGATCACGCCGATCGGCAGGTTGATCAGGAACACCCAGTGCCACGAGGCGATCTCCACCAGCCAGCCGCCCAGCGTCGGGCCGATCAGCGGGCCGATCAGTGCGGGAATGGCGATGAAGCTCATCGCACGCAGGAAGTCCTCGCGCGGTACCGAGCGCATCACGGCCAGGCGGCCGACCGGCAGCAGCATCGCGCCGCCGATGCCCTGCAGTACGCGGGCGCCGACCAGCTGGTGCAGGTGCTGCGCCAGCGCACAGGCCAGCGAGCCGAGGGTGAACAGGATGATCGCGACCAGGAAGGTACGGCGGGTGCCGTAGCGGTCAGCGATCCAACCGGAGGCCGGGATGAAGGTGGCCACCGCCAGGGCGTAACTGAACACCACCGACTGCATCTGCAGCGGGCTTTCGCCCAGGCTCCTGGCCATCGCCGGCAGTGCCGTGTTGACGATGGTCGAATCGAGCATCTGCATGAAGATGGCCAGCGAAACCAGCCACAGCAGGGGGCGGAAACGGGCGTACTCGGCGGGCGATGCGGAGGTGTCGGGTGCGGGCGCGCCTGCGGGCGACGGTTCGGACATGGCGTGGGGGCCGGTGCAGCGTGGGGCCGCCATGATCGCGCAATGCAGGTCACGGCGCGATCAATGCCGCGCCGTGGCCTGTGCCGGGGTTCAGCGCTGGCTGTGCGCGTGCACCGCGTCGACCAGCACCTGCACGTGCGCCGGGTCCATGTCCGGCGACATGCCGTGGCCCAGGTTGAACACGTGGCCCTCGCGCGAACCACCGTTGCCGGCGGCATAGGTATCCAGCACGCGCGCGGCGGCGGCGGCGATGGCGTCGGGCGAGGCATACAGCGTGGTCGGGTCGAGGTTGCCCTGCAGGGCAACACGGCCACCGGTGCGGCGCAGCGCCTCGTCCAGGTCCAGCGTCCAGTCCAGGCCCAGCGCATCGGCGCCGGTCTGCGACAGCGCTTCCAGGTGCAGGCCGGTGCCCTTGCCGAACAGGATCAGCGGCGTGCGCTCGCTGCCTTCGCCGCGCTCCAGGCCTTCGGCAATGCGCTGCAGGTAACGCAGCGAGAACTCGCGGTACATCGCCGGCGACAGCACGCCGCCCCAGGTGTCGAACACCTGCAGGGCCTGCGCGCCGGCGGCACGCTGTGCGCCGAGGTAGGCGATGACCGCCTCGGTGGTGACGTCCAGCAGGCGGTGCAGGGCCTGCGGGTGGTTCAGCGCCATTGCCTTGATGCGCGCGAAATCCTTGCTGCCACCGCCTTCCACCATGTAGCAGGCCAGCGTCCACGGGCTGCCGGAGAAGCCGATCAGCGGCACCTGGCCATCCAGTTCGCGGCGGATCAGGCGCACCGCGTCCATCACATAGCCCAGGTCCTGTTCCATGTCCGGCACCGCCAGCCTGGCGATCGCGGCTTCATCGCGCACCGGGTGGCGGAACTTCGGGCCTTCGCCTTCGACGAAGTACAGCTCCAGGCCCATCGCATCGGGAATGGTGAGGATGTCCGAGAACAGGATGGCCGCATCCAGCGGGAAGCGGCGCAGCGGCTGCAGGGTGACTTCGCAGGCGATCTCGGGGTTCTTGGCCATGGCCAGGAAGCTGCCGGCCTTGGCCCGGGTCGCGCGGTATTCCGGCAGGTAGCGGCCGGCCTGGCGCATCAGCCAGACGGGGGTGCAGTCCACCGGTTCGCGGCGCAGGGCGCGCAGCAGGCGATCGTTGCGGAGAGGGCTGGTCACGATGGGCATTCCTTGGGCGAAAGTTGGCAGCGGCGTCAGTCGCCGTGCGAAAGAATCTGGAAGCCCCGATGCAGTTCGGCATCACGGGCCTTCTCGAAGGCATGGCGGGCTTCGTCGGCCTGCAGGAACAGCTCGCGCCGCAGCTGCGAGCGGGCACCGACGCGGCCGCTCTCGCGCAGCAGCTCCCAACCGCCGAACAGGTCCGGCTGCAGGCTCAGGCGCAGGAAGCGCGGTGCCTGCGCACCGGCATCGGGATGTTGCAGGTAGACGTGCATGGGCCCGATTGTATCGCCCCGGGGGCGACACGGGCCTGTAGCGCCGAGCCCATGCTCGGCTGCGCTTCATGCCGCGAAGGACCGGTAGCGCCGGGCCATGCCCGGCGGACGTGCGCGGTGTCAGGCCGCGCCGAGCACCTTCAGCACCGCCGCTTCATCCACGTCCGGCACCACTTCAGCCCGGCCCATGCCACGCCACAACACCAGGCGCAGGCGGCCGGCGACGTTCTTCTTGTCCAGCCGCATCCGCCCCAGCAGGGCCTGAGGGTCCAGCCCGGCGGGGATCGCCACCGGCAGCTGCAGCCGTTCCAGCAGGGCCTGCAGGCGCACGCGGTCGGCATCGTCGGCCAGGCCCAGCGCGGTGGACAGCCTGGCGGCCAGCACCATGCCAACCGCCACGGCCTCGCCATGGTTCAGTGCATCGCGGCCCGGGGCCGAATAGCCCTGCTCGGTCTCGATGGCGTGGCCGAAGGTGTGGCCCAGGTTGAGCAGGGCGCGCTCGCCCTTCTCGAACGGGTCGCGCTCGACGATGGCGGCCTTGTGCCGGCAGCTGCGCGCGATGGCCTCGGCCAGTGCGGCATCCTCACCGGCCAGCAGCGCATCAGCGTGCTGCTGCAGCCATTCGAAGAACACCGCATCGCCCAGCGCGCCGTACTTCACCACTTCAGCCAGGCCGGCACGCAGTTCGCGCGGCGGCAGGGTGGCCAGCACGCGGGTATCGGCGATGACCGCGCGCGGCGGATGGAAGGCGCCGACCAGGTTCTTGCCGGCCGGGATGTCCACGGCGGTCTTGCCGCCGACCGAGGAGTCGACCATCGCCAGCAGGGTGGTCGGCAGCTGCACGCAGTCCACGCCGCGCATCCAGCAGGCCGCCGCGAAACCGGCCAGATCGCCGACCACGCCGCCGCCGAGGGCGAACACGCAGGCATCGCGGGTGGCACCCAGCGCGGCCAATGCCTCGATGGCGCGGCCGAACTCGGCCAGGGTCTTGGAGGCTTCGCCGGCCTGCAGGACGTGTTCGCCAACGATCAGGTCCGGGCGCGCGGCCAGCAGCGTCTGCCTGACGGCTGCCAGATAAAGCGGGGCGACCTCGCTGTCGCTCAGCAGCAGCACGTGGCGGCCACGCACGTGCGAGGCCAGCGCGGCGCCGTCGGCCTGGGCGCCGGCGCCGATGGTGATGGAGTAGGGGCGGTCGCCGCCAACGGCGACCTGCAGCTGAGCGGGGGAAGTCATGCGTTCAGGTCCTGGCGCTGCCATTGCATGGCCAGCTTGACGACAAGCTGGGCGGTGGCATCGGCAGCGGTAAACGGGTCGGTATCGAGGGTGAGGTCGGCCAGCTCGCGGTACAGCGGGTCACGCAGCGCGGCCAGATCGTGCAGCACCTGCTCGCGGTCGGGGCGCTGCAGCAGCGGCCGGCCCTTGTCGCGCGCCAGGCGCTCCAGCTGCGCGGCCACGCTTACCCGCAGGTAGACCACGAAGCCGCGCTGGGCGATGAGCGTACGGTTGCCAGCTTCCAGCACGGCGCCGCCGCCGGTCGAGACCAGCTGGCCCCGGCCTTCCAGCACGCGGGCGAGGGCCTCGCGTTCATGGCTGCGGAAGCCGGCTTCGCCGGAATGTTCGAAGATCGTGGGAATGCTGGCCCCGGCCGCATCGACGATGGCCTGGTCGACATCGACGAAGTCCAGCGTGAAGCGCTCGGCCAGGCGGCGGCCGATGCAGGTTTTGCCGGCGCCCATCGGGCCGATCAGGATCAGGTTCGGAGCAGGATTCATGCCCTCTGATCCTACCACTTCCGCACCCCTGGCCTGGCACGATGGTTGCTGTTGGAAGCATCCGCCGCGGCGCAGCGGTGGGGGTCAGCGCACCGCCTGCACCTGCCGCTGGCCATCCAGCACCACCACGTGGTCGGCGTGGTCGGGCAGGGCGCGCAGGGCCTGCCGGCTGACCCGCTCGTAGTACTGCACGAAGCGCTCCAGCTGGGGGCGGCTCATGCCGTGGCGTCCCGGCTGGGCAGCCTGCAGGTTCTGTTCCTGCTGCCAGCGCCAGCGCGGCACCACCGAGAAATCCGGCGGCTGCAGGAACCACAGGCGGTCACAGCGCTGCCACAGTGCCGGATAGTCGCGGGCCAGCGCCTGGTTGCACCAGCGCCGCCAGCGGCCATCGGCATCGGCCTCGCGTTCCAGCGCGTTCAAGGGGCTGTCCAGCTCGGCATCGTCCTGTGCGGGCGTGCCGAGGAACCAGCCTTCGAACACCAGCAGATCCAGCGGCGCTTCCAGCGCCACCCACTGTGCTTCGGGCAGCCGCTCATCGGCCAGCTTGTCGAAGCGCGGCAGTGCCAGTGGCCGGCGTGCGGCCACGGCGTCGAGCACGGCATGGGCCAGGGGCAGGTCGTGGGTGCCGGGCGGGCCGCGGGTGATCAGCAGCGGGTGGACCTGGCGGGCGAGGCGCTGCCGCTGCGCGCGGGTCAGGTAGACATCATCGATGGACAGTGCCGCCGCGTTCAGTCCGCGCGCCCGTGCACGGGCGACCACCTGTGCGGCCAGCGTCGATTTGCCGCTGCCCTGCACGCCGCTGATGGCCAATACTGGCACCGTGGCGCCGCTGGCCAGTGCATCGTCCAGCGCCTGCTCGGCGAGCGCTTCGGGGAATCCTTTCACCTGGGGCATGTACGCAGCAGCAACCATGCCGCCACAATAGCCCAATCCGTGCACGAAGAAGCGAACCATGACCGACCTTTACGCCGAAGCCCTGTCCACCTTTGCCGCCCTGTTCGACGAGGCGAAGCAGAGCCGCGAGGTCGAGCCCAACGCGATGACCGTGGCCACCGCCGATACGCAGGGCCGCCCGTCGGCGCGTACCGTGCTGCTGAAGGCGTTCGATGAGCGCGGCTTCGTGTTCTACACCCACCTGGACAGCCACAAGGGCCGCGAACTGCAGGCCAATCCGCAGGCAGCGCTGCTGTTCCTGTGGCGCAGCCTGCGCGAGGCCGGCATCCAGGTGCGCATCGAAGGGCGCGTGGAGCAGGTGGCCGATGCCGAGGCTGATGCGTACTTCGCCAGCCGTCCGCGGATGAGCCAGATCGGTGCCTGGGCATCGCTGCAGTCGAAGACGCTGGCGACGCGCGAGGAATTCGATGAACGCGTGGCCGAGGTCGAGGCCCGTTTCGAAGGCAAGGACGTGCCGCGCCCGGATGGCTGGAGCGGCCTGCGCGTGGTGCCCGACCGCATCGAGTTCTGGTACGGCGCACAGTTCCGCCTGCACGAACGCTGGTGCTACGAAGCCGGTGCCGAAGGGCGCTGGAGCAAGCGGTTGCTGTACCCGTGAGGCCGCAGGAAACATACAGGCAGCGGCGGTAGGCGTGCTTTTGTTGCAGCCATGCCCCTGCTCGGCCGTGTGGAGCAGGGGGGGGGCTGTCAGGCATCGGGGCTGCGATCCATGATGGATGCTGCCGAAAACCAGTCATCCATGCGATCGGCAACGGGGTTGTAGCTGTCGACGAAATCACCGCTCACTGTGGCCATCCAGGCATTGATGGCATCACAGGCGCCACGCGCGGTCGCAGTGGCGTGCTCCAGATCGAGCTGATGGGCGCTGTTGCGCGACTTGCCCTTGCGCAGGTGCAGGCTGAGCTCGTAGGGGCATGCGGCTGCCGGAGCATAGTGCACATGCAGCGATGCCTGCACGCGCTCACCGTGGCGCAAGGCGAAATCTCCATTGGCGTAGAACACCATGCCGCTGAAGTAAAGGTCGCGCAGCAGGAAGGCGACATCCGGGTCTGCCACGTCCTCGAGTACCGCCGGTGTTGCATCCAGCAGATTGTTTTTGGCAAAACACCAGCCCCACGGCGCCAGGAAGTACGGCAAGGGGTGCTGCTGCCGCAGCCGTCGGTCCTGCTGGATGAACGTGTCGATGTGGCGTCTCCTGTGCCGGGGTGGGGCGGCGGGTGCATGCACTATCTGGCCAACGCCCTGTTCCGGGCAACCTGCGGTTCCCTGGGAGAGCGAAGAGATCGGCCCGTCGCGGCGAACGCGTGTCGCATCCAGGCCTGTCCGCTTCATGCGCGAGCAGGGGGCTGGCGGGCACACTGCCTTGAATTCCCTCGATTTCCGGAGTCGCCATGCTCTTCTGGCGTTGCCTGTTTGCCGTACCGCCGCCGCGCCGCGGCGTGGAAGCACTCCTGCTGCTGCTCGCCCGCATCGTGGCCGGGGTGATGTTCTGCGTATCGGGCTGGAACAAGGTGTTCACCGCGGCCGGCCGCGAGCGCATGGTGCATACGCTGGTCGAGGCGGGCATCCCGTTCCCGGTGTTCAGTGCACCGGTGCTGGGCGCGATTGAATGGATTGCCGGTGGGCTGCTGGTGCTGGGCCTGCTCAGCCGGCCCTCGGCCCTGCTGCTGGCGGGCATCTGCGCGGTGGCCGCATTGACCGATGGCATCGCGCGCATTCCGGCAGGGTTGAGCGTGCCGGACTGGCTGAGCTGGTTCTTCTACCTGAGCGAAGTGCCGCTGGGGGTGTTGCTGCTGTGGATAGCGGCGGTGGGCAGCGGCCGGTTCGCCGTTGAGGCGCGCTGGGCGCGCTGACGGCACGCATCCTGTAGAGCCGAGCCCATGCTCGGCTGATGTTCCCGCAGAAGCAGCCGAGCATGGGCTCGGCTCTACAAACCCTCCGCGCGCAACCAGCGCCACAGCGTGGTGCGTGACACGCCCAGCGCCTGCGCCATGCCCTCGCGGTCATTGCGGTGCTCCTGCAGCAGCGCTTCCAGCTGCACGCGTGGCGGGCGCCTGCCGTTGCTTTCCAGTGGCAGTGCCGTCGTGCCTTCGTTCACCAGCTCAGGCGCCAGCTGCAGCAGGCGCGCGGCATCAATGAGCCCTTCGCCTGGCTGCCAGTGGATGCGCAGGCGATCCACCAGGTTGCGCAGTTCGCGCACGTTGCCGGGCCATTCGGCAGCGGCCAGCACCGCCAGTGCCTCGTCATCCAGCGGCGCGTCGATGCCGCGCAGCTGACGGAAGAAATGCTGGGCCAGCAGCGCGATGTCGCTGCGTCGCGCGCGCAGCGGCGGCAGTGCGATGCGCAGCGCCGCCAGCCGGTAATACAGGTCGCGACGGAAGCTGCCCGCTGCCGCGCGCTGGTCCAGTGATTGCAGCGTGGCGGCGACCACGCGCAGGTCGACCGGGGTCGGTTCGGTGGCACCCACGCGCAGCACTTCGCGTTCCTCCAGCACCCGCAGCAGCCGGGTCTGCAGCGGCAGCGGCAGTTCGCCGATCTCATCCAGGAACAGGGTGCCACCGTCGGCCGCTTCGACCAGGCCAACGCGGCCACCCCGTCGTGCACCGGTAAAGGCACCATCGCTGTAGCCGAACAGCTCGGCTTCCAGCAGCGATTCGCTGATTGCGCCGCAGTTCAGCGCCACGAAGCGGCCACGACGGCCGCTGGCCGCGTGCAGCTGGCGCGCCACCAGCTCCTTGCCGGTGCCGGTTTCGCCGGTGACCAGCACAGTGCTGTCATGTGGTGCATAGAGCGCGATCTGTGCGCGTACCTGCGCCATCGCATCGCTGTCGCCGAGCAGGGCATGTGCATCATTGCGTGGGGCGGCACGCCGGCGCGCGGCCGGCCGGCTGCCACCGGAGCGGGCCAGCGCCTGGGTCAGTTCCAGTGCGTGTTCGAAGGCATGGCGCACCGAATCGGCCGAATACAGCAGCACGCCAGGCAGGCCCATCTGTTCGGCATGGTCGATGGCCATGCCGGTGCCGACGATCACCTCGATGCCGTTGGCGCGCAGGTCGGCGATGCAGTCACGGGCATCTTCGCGGGTGACGAAGCGGCGGTGCTCGATGTCCAGGCCGAAACTCTGCTGGAAGTTGCTGAACACCGGTACGTCGCTGGCGTGGGTAACCAGGCCGATGCGCGGGGCGATGCGGCGCGCGCGAGCCAGGGCTTCCATCAGGTCGAAGCCATTGGCCTGGATCGGCACCAGTGGCAGCTCAAGCCGGCCGCGCAGCCACGCGGCATTGGAGCCGCCGGCGATCACCACGTCGCAGTGCTCGCGGCGCAGGCGCTGGCCGATTACGTCCACCGCCTCCTCGAAGCCCAGGTTGATCTGCTCGATGCGTGCGCGGCGGTCGAACTCGGGGATGACATCGCCGAGCAGGCCGGTCAGGCGCGAGACGCTGACGGTCCAGATGACCGGGCGTCCGGGGTCGGCATCGGCATGGCGCAGGGGCGAGCGGGGCAGGTACATGGCAGCAGCAACGGGTAGCGATGTTTCATGATACATCCGTTTCACTGTTTCATTTGTTTCATCGTTGCAATGCGGTCATGCCTTTGAAATCAACCGCTTGCAGCTTGGCATGGTGCTTGCGCCTTCTCTCCCGTTCCCAACCTGGATTGCCGCATGACCGCTTCCACTCCTTCTTCCGCCGGTGCCCGCTTCCGTGAGGCGCTGGCTGCCGAATCGCCGCTGCAGGTGATCGGCGCGATCAACGCCAACCACGCCCTGCTGGCCAAGCGCGCCGGCTTCCGCGCCATCTACCTGTCCGGCGGCGGTGTCGCTGCAGGTTCGCTGGGCCTGCCGGACCTGGGCATCAACACCCTGGAAGACGTGCTGATCGACGTGCGCCGCATCACCGATGTCTGCGACCTGCCGCTGATGGTCGACATCGATACCGGCTTCGGCCCGAGCGCGTTCAACATCGCCCGTACCGTGAAGTCGCTGATCAAGGCCGGCGCGGCCGCCTGCCACATCGAGGACCAGGTCGGCGCCAAGCGCTGCGGTCACCGCCCGGGAAAGGAGATCGTCTCGCAGGGTGAAATGGTCGACCGCGTGAAGGCTGCCGCCGATGCCAAGACCGATCCGGACTTCTTCCTGATCGCCCGCACCGACGCCATCCAGGTGGACGGCGTGGACAAGGCCATCGAGCGCGCCATCGCCTGCGTCGAGGCCGGTGCCGACGGCATCTTCGCCGAGGCCGCCTACGACCTGGACACCTACCGCCGCTTCGTCGATGCGGTGAAGGTACCGGTGCTGGCCAACATCACTGAATTCGGTGCCACCCCGCTGTTCAGCCGCGACGAACTGGCTTCGGCCGGCGTGGCGATCCAGCTGTTCCCGCTGTCGGCCTTCCGCGCTGCCAACAAGGCGGCCGAGAACGTCTACCAGTCGGTGCGCCGCGACGGCCACCAGCGCAACGTGGTCGACGCCATGCAGACGCGTGAAGAACTGTATGACCGCATCGGCTACCACGCCTTCGAACAGCAGCTTGACGCCCTGTTCGCCGCCAAGAAATAAGCAGTACCCTGCACCATCAGTTTTCGGAGGGAAAACATGAACGATACGACCGCAACCCCGACCTTCAAGCCGAAGAAATCCGTCGCCCTGTCCGGCACCGCTGCCGGCAACACCGCGCTGTGCAGCGTCGGCCGCAGTGGCAACGACCTGCATTACCGCGGCTACGACATCCTGGACCTGGCCAACACCAGCGAGTTCGAGGAAATCGCCTACCTGCTGGTGCACGGCAAGCTGCCGACCCGCGCCGAGCTGGTTTCGTACAAGGCCAAGCTGAAGTCGCTGCGTGGCATTCCGGCTGCGGTGAAGGCTGCCCTGGAAGAACTGCCGCCGTCGGCACACCCGATGGACGTGATGCGCACCGGCGTCTCCGTGCTCGGTTGCGTCGCCCCGGAAAAGGACGACCACAACCATCCCGGCGCGCGTGACATCGCCGACAAGCTGATGGCCTGCCTCGGCTCGATGCTGCTGTACTGGTACCACTGGAGCCACAACGGCCGCGCCATCGACGTGGAAACCGATGACGATTCCATCGGCGGCCACTTCCTGCACCTGCTGCACGGCGACAAGCCGCAGGATTCGTGGGTGAAGGCGATGCACACCTCGCTGATCCTGTACGCCGAGCACGAGTTCAACGCCTCGACCTTCGCCTGCCGCGTCATCGCCGGCACCGGCAGCGACATGTACAGCGCGATCTGTGGTGGCATCGGTGCGCTGCGCGGGCCCAAGCACGGCGGCGCCAACGAAGTGGCGTTCGAAGTGCAGAAGCGCTACGACAATCCCGATGAGGCCGAGGAAGACATCAAGGCCCGCGTCGAGCGCAAGGAAGTGGTGATCGGCTTCGGCCACCCGGTCTACACCGTGTCCGACCCGCGCAACAAGGTGATCAAGGACGTGGCCCGCGAGCTGTCCGAAGAACAGTCCAGCATGAAGATGTACGACATCGCCGAGCGCCTGGAAACGGTGATGTGGGACATCAAGAAGATGTTCCCGAACCTCGACTGGTTCAGCGCCGTCAGCTACCACATGATGGGCGTGCCGACCGCGATGTTCACGCCGCTGTTCGTGATCGCCCGTACCGCCGGCTGGAGCGCGCACATCGTCGAGCAGCGCATCGATGGCAAGATCATCCGCCCGAGCGCCAACTACATCGGCCCGGAAGATCGCGAGTTCGTCGCCATCGACAAGCGCGCCTGATCCACCTGCTGTACCCATCCGGCCGGCCGCGCGCCGGCCGGATGCCTTCGTTGCCGCTTCGACGGCACCCGGCCCGCCCCAAGTACTCCGCCAGCCCATGAATACCGATTACCGCAAGAACCTCCCCGGCAGCACGCTGGATTATTTCGATGCGCGTGCCGCCGTCGATGCGATCCAGCCGGGCGCCTACGCCACCCTGCCGTACACCTCGCGCGTGCTGGCCGAGAACCTGGTGCGCCGCTGCGACCCGGCCACGCTCAGCGATTCGCTGGCGCAGCTGATCGAGCGCCGTCGTGACCTCGATTTCCCGTGGTTCCCGGCACGCGTGGTGTGCCATGACATCCTCGGCCAGACCGCGCTGGTGGATCTTGCCGGCCTGCGTGATGCGATCGCCGACAAGGGCGGCGACCCGGCCAAGGTCAACCCGGTGGTGCCGGTGCAGCTGATCGTCGATCACTCGCTGGCGGTGGAGTGCGGTGGTTTCGACCCGCAGGCGTTCGAGAAGAACCGCGCCATCGAGGATCGCCGCAACGAAGACCGTTTCCACTTCATCGACTGGACCAAACTGGCGTTCGAGAACGTCGACGTGATCCCGCCGGGCAACGGCATCATGCACCAGATCAACCTGGAGAAGATGTCGCCGGTGGTCTACGTGCAGGACGGCGTGGCCTTCCCCGATACCTGCGTGGGCACCGACAGCCACACCCCGCATGTGGATGCGCTGGGCGTGATCGCCATTGGTGTTGGCGGCCTGGAAGCGGAGAACGTGATGCTGGGCCGCGCGTCGTGGATGCGCCTGCCCGACACCGTGGGTGTCGAACTGAGCGGCCGCCCGCAGCCGGGCATCACCGCCACCGACGTGGTGCTGGCGCTGACCGAGTTCCTGCGCAAGGAACGCGTGGTCGGCGCCTGGCTTGAATTCTTCGGCGAGGGTGCAGCGGCGCTGACCATCGGTGACCGCGCCACCATCTCCAACATGTGCCCTGAGTACGGCGCGACCGCCGCGATGTTCTACATCGACGGGCAGACCATCGATTACCTGCGCCTGACCGGCCGCGAGGAATCGCAGGTGGCGCTGGTGGAGAACTACGCGCGCACCACCGGCCTGTGGGCCGATGACCTCGCCACCGCGCAGTACGAGCGCGTGCTGCGCTTCGACCTGTCCAGCGTGGTACGCAACATGGCCGGCCCGTCCAACCCGCACAAGCGCGTGGCCACCGCCGAGCTGGCCGAGCGCGGCATCGCCGACGAAGCCAAGCTGGAAGCGGGCAAGGCCGAGCAGGCGCAGGGCCTGATGCCCGATGGCGCGGTGATCATCGCCGCCATCACCAGCTGCACCAACACCTCCAACCCGCGCAACGTGATCGCCGCCGCACTGCTGGCGCGCAACGCCAACGCGCGTGGCCTGCAGCGCAAGCCGTGGGTGAAGTCCTCGCTGGCGCCGGGCTCCAAGGCCGTGCAGCTGTATCTGGAAGAATCCGGCCTGCTGCCGGACCTGGAGCAGCTCGGCTTCGGCATCGTCGCCTTCGCCTGCACCACCTGCAACGGCATGAGCGGTGTGCTGGACCCGAAGATCCAGCAGGAAATCATCGACCGTGACCTGTACGCCACGGCCGTGCTGTCGGGCAACCGCAACTTCGATGGCCGCATCCATCCGTATGCCAAGCAGGCCTTCCTGGCGTCGCCGCCGCTGGTGATCGCCTACGCCATCGCCGGCACCGTCCGCTTCGATATCGAGAAGGACGTGCTGGGCGTGGACGCCGACGGCAACGAGGTGCGCCTGAAGGACATCTGGCCGAGCGACGCCGAGATCGATGCGGTGGTGAAGGCCTCGGTGAAGCCCGAGCAGTTCCGCAAGGTCTACAACCCGATGTTCAACGTGCGCGTGGAGCATGGCGCCGCGGTCAGCCCGCTGTACGACTGGCGCCCGCAGAGCACCTACATCCGCCGCCCGCCGTACTGGGAGGGTGCACTGGCCGGTGAGCGCACGCTGGCCGGCATGCGCGCGCTGGCGGTGCTGCCGGACAACATCACCACCGACCACCTGTCGCCGTCCAACGCGATCATGGCCTCCAGCGCCGCCGGCGAATACCTGGCGAAGATGGGCCTGCCGGAAGAAGACTTCAATTCCTACGCCACCCACCGCGGCGACCACCTGACCGCGCAGCGCGCCACGTTCGCCAACCCGAAGCTGTTCAACGAGATGGTGCGCAACGACGACGGCAGCGTGAAGCAGGGCTCGCTGGCGCGCGTGGAGCCGGAAGGCAAGGTGATGCGCATGTGGGAAGCGATCGAAACCTACATGGACCGCAAGCAGCCGCTGATCATCATCGCCGGCGCCGATTACGGCCAGGGCAGCTCGCGCGACTGGGCCGCCAAGGGCGTGCGCCTGGCCGGCGTGGAAGCGATCGTGGCCGAAGGCTTTGAACGCATCCACCGCACCAACCTGATCGGCATGGGCGTGCTGCCGCTGGAGTTCAAGCCGGGCACCACCCGCCTGACCCTGGGCATCGACGGCACCGAGACCTTCGACGTGGTCGGCGAGCGCACCCCGCGCGCCGAGCTGACCCTGGTCATCCACCGCCGCGACGGCCAGGACGTGATCGTGCCAGTCACCTGCCGCCTGGACAGCGACGAGGAAGTGGCCATCTACGAGGCCGGCGGCGTGCTGCAGCGCTTCGCCCAGGACTTCCTGGAAGGGGCCAAGGTGGCGTAAGGCAGCAGGTAGCTGCCTTGTGTCGAGTTGCCGCCATGCTGGCTCCGGCCCGCATGGCGGTAGTCACGGAGGAGAGGGGCGTAGCCCCATCTGCATGGGAACGGCGTTCTACAACATCGCAGGCACGGTCAACACCGCTTTCATCCTGCTGAGCCTGTTGGGTGTGGGCGCGCAGCTGCGGCTGGTGCGCCGCCGCCGGGAACGTGCGGGCGCGTCTGACAGCGCCACTGCGGTGCTTTCGCTGAACCAGTTCACGGTCAGCTTCCTGGCCTACCTGTCCTTCTTCGTCTATGGCTACAGCATCACGCCGTTCAATCACTTCATTGTCTGGCCGCGCTTGCTCGCGTCGGTGCTGGTCATGGCCATCCTGGTGGAAATATGGCGCGATCGCCGGAGCCGCTCCGCTACGACCAGCGTGCTGACAGCCGCCCTGCTGTTGCTCTGCGCACTGGCCGGGCTGGCCTGGGGTGACCGGCATGTGGATGAGGGCAGAGTAGTTGCCAGCGCGATGATCGTGGTCATCACCGCCTTGCTGGCGCAGGGCTACGCGCACCAGATCCTGCTGATCCTGCGCAATGGCCACACCGGTGCCGTGTCGCTGCGGATGAGTCAACTGATCCTGCTGATGGACCTGTCCACGATCGTATTTGCCTTCGCCATGGGCATCCGGATGGGATGGCCGTTGCTGTTGCTGGCCGTGGTGAGTGGAAGTACCAAACTGGCCATCCTGTATCTGTTCCATTGGCAGCAAGGGACGTCAGCGCGGGTGCGGCGAAGTCATGCTGAGGCGCCTGCGTGATGGCGAAGACTTCATTTATGCAAAGGCTGGCGCTTTCTGCCCTTGTCGTTGCCTTTGGTGCCTCGCAGACTATCGCGTGACAGTTCTGCTGCAGAGATCTATATGGTCAATATCAGGGTAGTGCTGACTGATGAGCTCAAACAGTTCGTGGATGAGGACATTCGTGAAGGCGGCTACGCCAGTGCTTCCGAGTATGTTCGCGACCTTGTCCGTCAGCGAAGGCGTATCAAGGCTGAAGACCTGCTACGCCAGTTGACCTCGGAGGGCCTCGATTCGGGGCACTTCCAGGAACTGCTTGAGCGCGCACCGAATCGAAAATAAAGCCAGTACATCCGGCCCACCCCAGGGCGGTGCATGGCTCCCCAGGAATTGTCTCACTGCACACAGGAACCCGATCCATGACCTTCCTCCCGCAACTCCGTATTCCCGCCACCTACATGCGCGGCGGCACCAGCAAGGGCGTGTTCTTCCGCCTGCAGGACCTGCCCGAAGCCGCGCAGGTGCCCGGCCCCGCGCGCGATGCACTGCTGATGCGCGTGATCGGTTCGCCCGATCCGTATGGCAAGCACACCGACGGCATGGGCGGCGCCACCTCCAGCACCAGCAAGTGCGTGATCATTTCCACCGCCTCGGTGCCCGACCACGATGTGGATTATCTGTACGGCCAGGTGTCGATCGATACCGCCTTCGTCGACTGGAGCGGCAACTGCGGCAACCTCAGCACCGCCGTCGGCCCGTTCGCGATTGCCAACGGCCTGGTGGATCCGGCCCGGGTGCCGCGCGATGGCCTGTGCACCGTGCGTATCTGGCAGGCCAACATCGGCAAGACCATCATCGCCCACGTGCCGATGCGCGACGGCGAAGTGCAGGAGACCGGTGATTTCGAGCTGGACGGCGTGACCTTCCCGGCCGCCGAGATCCAGCTGGAGTTCATCGATCCGTCCGACGACGGCGATGCCGGTGCGATGTTCCCCACCGGCAACCTGGTCGACACGCTGGACGTGCCGGGCGTGGGCAGCTTCGAAGTGACCATGATCACCGCAGGCATCCCGACCATCTTCCTCAACGCCGCCGATCTGGGCTACACCGGCACCGAGCTGCAGCCGGCCATCAACGAGGACAAGGCGGCGCTGCAGAAGTTCGAGACCATCCGCGCCCACGGCGCGCTGCGCATGGGGCTGATCTCGAAGCTGGAGGATGCGGCTACCCGCCAGCACACGCCGAAGGTGGCGTTCGTTGCGCCGGCGCAGGATTACGTGTCGTCCAGTGGCAAGGCCATTCCGGCGTCGGCCATCGACCTGCACGCACGGGCGCTGTCGATGGGCAAGCTGCACCACGCAATGATGGGTACCGCAGCCGTCGCGATCGGTACCGCCGCAGCCATTCCGGGCACGCTGGTCAATCGCGCGGCCGGCGGTGGCGAACGCGAGGCGGTGACCTTCGGCCATCCATCCGGCACGCTGCGCGTGGGTGCGCAGGCCGGGCAGGTTGACGGCCAGTGGACGGTGACCAAGGCCATCATGAGCCGCAGTGCCCGCGTGTTGATGGAAGGCAAGGTGCGGGTGCCCGCCGACACCTTGTAACGTGGGGCCATCGCGGTAGCGCCGGGCCATGCCCGGCGAGCGCAGCAGGGCCCGCCCATGAACCGCCGGGCGTGGCCCGGCGCTACCGGAGTCCAGATGATGTCCAGCAGCCACACCCCCTCCAACGAGCGTGCAGCGTGGGATGCGCTGCTGGTGGACATCGTCGATTACGTACGCGACGCCCGCATCGACTCGCCCGTCGCGTTCCAGACCGCGCACCACTGCCTGCTCGATACCCTGGGCTGTGGCCTGGAAGCGCTGTCCTTCCCGGCCTGCAGCAAGTTGCTGGGCCCCCTGGTGCCAGGCATCCATGTGGTGAATGGCGCGCGGGTGCCGGGCACCCACTACGAGCTCGACCCGGTGCAGGCGGCCTTCAACATCGGCGCGATGGTGCGCTGGCTCGATTTCAACGACACCTGGCTGGCAGCCGAATGGGGCCATCCTTCGGACAACCTCGGCGGCATCCTCGCCGTCTGCGACTGGCTGGGGCGCAACGCGCTGGCCCTGCGGCGGCCACCGCCGACCGTGCATGTCGTGCTGCAGGCGATGATCAAGGCGCACGAGATCCAGGGCGTGCTGGCGCTGCAGAATTCCTTCAACCGGGTCGGGCTGGACCATGTGGTGCTGGTCAAGGTGGCCACCACGGCGGTGGTCGCGCACCTGCTCGGGCTGGACCGTGAGCGCATGCTCAATGCGCTGTCGCTGGCCTGGGTGGATGGCCAGGCGCTGCGCACCTACCGGCATGCGCCCAACACCGGCTCGCGCAAAAGCTGGGCGGCCGGCGATGCCACCAGCCGTGGCGTGCGCCTGGCGCTGATGGCAGCCAGCGGCGAAATGGGCTACCCCAGCGCGCTCAGCGCACCGGTCTGGGGTTTTGAGGCGGTATCCATGCACGGCCAGGCACTGACGCTGGGGCGACCGCTGGGCAGCTATGTGATGGAGAATGTGCTGTTCAAGATCAGCTACCCGGCCGAGTTCCACGGCCAGACGGCCGTGGAGGCGGCGATCACGCTGCACCAGCAGCTGCGTGCAGCGGGGCGGCGGGTCGAGGACATCGCGCACATCGACATCCGCACCCAGGAAGCCTGCATCCGCATCATCGACAAGCAGGGGCCGCTGCATAACCCGGCCGACCGCGATCACTGCGTGCAGTACATGGTGGCCATCGCGCTGCTGCACGGGCGGCTGGTGGCCGAGGATTACGAGGACGACATGGCCGCCGACCCGCGCATCGACGCGCTGCGGGCGAAGATGGCCTGCCGGGAAGACCCGCAGCTCAGCGCGGACTATCTGGACCCCGGCAAGCGCAGCATCGCCAACGGGCTGAGCGTGCGCTTCACCGATGGTAACGAACTGCCGGAGGTACTGGTGGAGTACCCGCTCGGCCACGCGCGGCGCCGGCAGGAGGGCATCCCGCTGCTGATGGACAAGTTCCGCCGGCACCTCGCGCACCGCTTCCCGACCGCCCAGCAGCAGCGCATCCTGGCGGCCTCGCTGGACCCGGTGGCGCTGGCCGCGATGCCGGTGACGGACTACGTGGACCTGTACCTGCCGGGGTAGGCGACGCCGATCCCGCCGGGCATGGCCCGGCGCTACCCTTGGCCCCCGCTGTCCGACCGCCGGGGCGTCAACACCTTGACGCGGCGCGCCTATAATGTCCGCCTCGATCAAGGAGTGACGACATGAGCGGTCCGGCACGGCGGAAGCGGTGGGGTTGGGCGGCGGCTGTACTGGCAGGAGGCCTGTTGCTGGGTCTGGCCGGCTGTCGCAATGACAACGGGCAGCTGCCCAAGGCCAGCGGCGAAGCCATCGCCACCAAGGCCGAGCAGGTGAAGGACTTCACCCTGCTGCGCGCCTACCCGGACCAGAAGAGTGAGGGCCTGTCGCTGGCGCTGGAGTTCTCGCGCCCGCTGGTCGGCACCCAGGACTTCGACAAACTGGTGCGCTTCGAAGAGAAAGTCGGCAACGACGACAGCAGCTGGACCCTGTCCGACGACGGCCTGACCCTTCGCTACCCCTTCGTTGAAGCCGGCAAGGAATACAGCCTGGTCGTCTCCGAAGACCTGCTGGCCGCCGACGGCAGCCGCCTGGGCAAGGAACTGAAGCAGAAGGTGTTCAGCGGTGAGCTGAAGCCGGTGGTCGGTTTCGCTTCGCAGGGCAGCGTGCTGCCGGCCAAGGACAGCCGCGGCCTGCCGGTGGTGTCGGTGAACGTGCCGGAGGTCGACGTCGAGTTCCTGCGCGTGCGCGAGAAGGACCTGCCGACCTTCTTCAGCCAGTACCAGCGCGGCGGCCGCCGCGGCAGCTGGGAACTGAGCAGCGACTACGAGCGCAGCCCGATCAACCAGCTGGCCGAGCCGGTCTACGTCAACCGCTTCATCCTCGGTGGCAAGCAGAACGAGCGGGTGCTGACCTACCTGCCGACCCAGGACATCAAGGAGCTGCAGGAGCCGGGCCTGTACTTCGCCCTGCTCAAGCGCACCGGTGATTACGAAGGCGAGTTCGATACCGCGTTCTTCTCGGTCAGCGACATCGGCCTGCATACCCGCGCCTACAAGGACAAGCTGTTCGTCCACACCGCCGCACTGAAGGACGGTGCGGCGCTGAAGAACGTCGAGCTGCGCGTGCTCGACGCCAAGGGCGAGGTGGTGCTGAAGGGCAGCACCGACGGCAACGGCAATGCGCTGCTGAACTACACCCTGGATGCCACCCACGTGCTGGTCGCCAGCAGCGGCAAGGACACCAGCTTCCTGCCGTTCAACCAGCCGGCGCTGGACCTGAGCGAATTCGCCGTGGCCGGCCGTGACAACGCCTGGTTCGACGTCTACGCCTGGTCGGGCCGCGACCTGTACCGCCCGGGCGAAACCGTGCGCCTGTCGGCCCTGCTGCGTGACAACGACGGCAAGCCGGTCGGCGGGCCTGGTAAAAGCGTCCAACCGCTGTTCCTGCGCCTGAAGCAGCCCGACGGCAAGACCTTCCGCGAGACCCGCCTGCAGCCCGGTGACCAGGGCTACATCAACTTCGAGCAGACCATCCCCGCCGAGGCGCCGACCGGGCGCTGGCAGGTCGAGTTCCGCACCGATCCGGCCAGCAAGGAAGCGATCCAGGGCATGACCCTGCGCATCGAGGAGTTCCTGCCCGAGCGCATGAAGCTGGACCTGGACAGCGTGCAGAAGACGCTGAAGCCGGGCGAGGACCTGCGGCTGCAGGCCAACGGTGCGTACCTGTATGGCGCGCCGGCCGATGGCAACCGCTTCACCGCACGCATGGCGGTGGCCGCCGAGCAGAAGCCGGTGGAAGGCCTGCCGGGCTATTTCTTCGGTGACCCGACGCTGCAGCTGCCGCGCGAAGCCAAGGATGTGGTCGATACCACGCTGCCGGCCAATGGCCAGCTGCGCGAAGACGTGGCCCTGCCGGAAGAGGCGGCCAAGGCCAAGGCCCCGATTGCCGTGGTGCTGTCGGGCAGCCTGTATGAAACCGGTGGCCGCACCGTCACCCGCACCTTGAAGCGGGTGATGTGGCCGGCCAATGCACTGGTCGGCGTGCGCCCGTTGTTCAACCCGGACGACGGCGCCGATGCCAACGGCACTGCGCGCTTCGAGCTGATGCGCGTGGATGCCGCCGGCAAGCCGCAGCCGGCCAAGGGCCTGAAGGTGACCCTGGTGCGCGAGCTGCGCGACTACCACTGGACCTTCAACGACAACCGCTGGGACTACGATTTCACCCGCCGCTTCGAGAACAAGGACACGCGCACCGTCGATGCCGGCAGCAGTGCGGTCGCCTTCGATTTCCCGGTGGAGTGGGGCGAGTACCGGGTGGACGTGTTCGATCCGTCCACCGGCCTGACCAGCCGCTATCCGTTCCGCGCCGGCTGGAGCTGGGGCGATGACAACCGCGGCCTGGATGCACGCCCGGACAAGGTCAAGCTGGGCCTGGACAAGACCGGCTACAAGGCCGGCGATACCCTGCAGGTGACGGTGACCCCGCCGCACGCCGGCAAGGGCGTGCTGATGGTCGAGACCGACCGCATGCTGTACGTGCAGGAGATCGACGCCAAGCCGGGTGCCACCTACAAGATCCCGGTCACCGCCGACTGGGAGCGCCACGACGTCTACATCACCGCGCTGGTGTTCCGCGGTGGCAGTGCGCCCAGCAAGATCACCCCGGCCCGCGCCGTGGGCGTGGTGCACGTGCCGATGGACCGCAAGGCACGCACCGTGGCCGTGGGCCTGGTCGCACCGAAGCAGATGCGCCCGGAACAGGACCTGCCGGTGACGGTGAGCGCACCGCAGCTGGCCGGCAAGACTGCGCACGTCACCGTTTCGGCGGTGGACGTGGGCATCCTCAACATCACCCGCTTCCCGGTGCCCGATGCCGGCGCACACTTCTTCGCCCAGCGTCGCCTCGGCATCGATGCCTACGACATCTACAGCCGGGTGATCGAGAGCTTCGACGGCAGCAGCGGCAAGCTGAAGTTCGGCGGCGACATGGCCCTGCAGGCGCTGCCGCAGGCCAAGCGGCCAACCGCACGCGTGCAGACCGTGGACCTGTTCTCCGGCCCGGTGCAGCTTGATGCCAAGGGCAATGCGCGCATCCGCCTGAAGGTGCCGGACTTCAATGGCACGCTGCGCGTGTCGGCACTGGTCTACAGCGATGACCAGTACGGCAAGCGCGATGTGGAAACCATCGTGCGCGCGCCGATCCTGGCCGAGGCCAGCATGCCGCGCGTGCTCGCCCCGGGTGACCGCAGCACCGTCACCCTGGACGTGCAGAACTTCACCGGCAAGCCCGGCCAGTTCAACGTGCAGGTGGACACCGAAGGTCCGCTGAGCCTGGGCGAGGGCAGCCGCAACGTGCAGCTCAACGCAGATGCCAAGACCACGCTGAGCTTCCCGTTGTCGGCCCGCGAGGGCAACAGCGTGGCCAAGGTGCGGGTGCGCGTGGATGGCAACGGCTTCAAGGCCGACCGCCGATACGAGCTGCCGGTGCGTGCGGCGTGGCCGCAGGTGATCCGTTCGCAGGTGCGCACGCTCGATCCGCTGGCTGCGGTCAGCCTGGACGGCGGCCTGGCCGATGGCCTGATGGCCGAGTCGGTCAATGCCCGCCTGCTGGTCAGCCCGCTGCCGCCGATCCCGTTCGCCAGCGCCCTGCAGGGCGCGCTGAACTATCCCTACGGCTGTGCCGAGCAGACCACCAGCAAGGGCTACGCCGCGCTGATCCTGGACCAGGCCACTTCGTCGATGCTCGGCACCGACGGACTGGACGCCAAGACCCGGCGCGAGCGCATGGAAGGCGCGTTCGGTCGCCTGGCGTCGATGCAGGTGGCCAACGGCAACTTCTCCATGTGGGGCGACGATGGCTACGTGAACCCGTGGCTGACCCCGTACATCACCGAGTTCCTGCTCGATGCCAAGGACGGCGGTTTCGCCGTGCCGGACAACGTGCTGCAGAAGGCGCTCAACCGCCTCAGCGAGGACCTGCTGTCCGGTGGCAACCAGTTCTACGGGCAGGATGACCGCGAAAAGCTGAAGTTCGCCAACCAGGCGTATTCCGGCTACGTGCTGGCCCGCGTCAACCGTGCCCCGCTGGGTACGCTGCGCACGCTGTATGACAACGAGCGCAGCAAGGCGGTCGGCGGCCTGTCGCTGGTCCACCTGGGCGTGGCGCTGTCCCTGCAGGGCGACGCCAAGCGCGGCCAGGCGGCGATTGCTGCCGGCTTCGCCAAGTCCAGCAGCGAGCGCCCGTCGTACTTCGGCGATTACGGCAGTGCCATCCGTGACGACGCGCTGATGATCGCGCTGACCCACGAAAACAAGCTGGCCAAGCCGGCCTGGGATGCGCGTGCGGTCGATCTGGGCCGTGGCCTCGATGCCCGCCGCAATGCCGGCTGGATGTGGCTGAGCACCCAGGAGCAGGTGGCCATCGCCCGCCTCGGCAAGGCCCTGGCCGCCAACCAGAAGGCACTGGTGGCCGGTGAACTGGTGATCGGTGGCAACAGCGAGGCCATCGGCGAGCGCAAGCTGTTCGGTCGCAACTTCACCGGCAGCGAGCTGGCCAGTGGCGTGCGCTTCACCCCGCAGGGCGAGCCGCCAATGTTTGCCAGCATCGACGTCGCCGGCATCCCGCGCACCGCGCCGGCACCGGACAACAGCGTGCTGGGTGTCGAGCGCAGCTACTTCGGTACCGATGGCAAGCCGTGGACGCCGCGACCGCTGAAGGAAGGCGAAGCCCTGATCGTGCGCATCACCATCAGTGCCGATACGCAGATGCCCGATGCACTGCTGACCGACCTGCTGCCGGCCGGCCTGGAGATCGAGAACTTCAACCTGGGCGATGCCAAGCAGTGGGCCGACGTGGTGGTCGATGGCATCACCATCAGCGACCGCAGCTCGGCTGCCGACACCAAGCACGAGGAATTCCGCGACGACCGCTACGTGGCCGCGCTGAAACTGTCGCGCGGTGGCAAGGCGAACGTCTTCTACCTGGTGCGTGCGGTGACCCCGGGTACCTACTCGGTGCCGCCGCCGCTGGTGGAAGACATGTACCGCCCGCAGCTGCGCGGCGTGGGCCGCAGCAACCCGACCACGATCACGGTGGTCCAGCCGTGACCGCGCGGACGGGCCGCGACGGCGCGGCCCGTCCCACCGGCAAGCGCCCATCCGGCACGCTGCAATGAAGATCGAGTGGACGACCCGGCGGGCGGCCCTGCGCCGCCGGCTGCAACCACTGTGGCCCTGGCTGCGCTGGGGCACGGCAGGGCTGCTGGTACTGCTGCTGGTCCTGGATTTCGTTTTCCCGCCGCCGCTGCCCAGGCAGCGCGACACCAGCACCCTGGTGGTGGCCGCCGACGGCAGCCCGCTGCGCGCCTTTGCCGATGGCGATGGTGTGTGGCGCTACCCGGCCTCGGCCGACAGCGTTTCGCCGTTGTACCTGCAGGCACTGCTGACCTACGAAGACCGCTGGTTCTGGAAACACCCGGGCATCAACCCGCTGGCGATCCTGCGTGCCAGCGGCCAGCTGCTGCGTGGCGGCCGCATCGTGTCGGGCGGTTCAACGCTCACCATGCAGGTCGCGCGCATCCTCGATCCGCACTCGCGCACGCCGTGGGGCAAGCTCAAGCAGATGCTGCGCGCGGTGCAGCTGGAAGCACACCTGAGCAAGGCGCAGATCCTCGCGCTGTACCTGGAACGCGCGCCGTACGGCGGCACCATCGAGGGCGTGGAAGCGGCCAGCTGGGCGTACCTGGGCAAGCCGGCCACGCAACTGTCGCACGCCGAGGCCGCGCTGCTGACGGTACTGCCGCAGGCGCCCAGCCGGCTGCGCCCGGACCGCCACCCGGAAGCGGCGCAGAAGGCGCGCGACAAGGTGCTGGCGCGCATGGCCGAACTGGGCGTGTGGACGCCGGAAGAAGTAGACGATGCACGCATCGAGAATGTGGTCGCGCGGTCGCTGCGGCCGCCGATGCATGCGGCGCTGCTGGCGCAGCGGCTGCATTCGGCACACCCGGGCCAGGCGCGCATCCAGAGCAGCATCGACCTGGACCTGCAGCGCACGCTGGAAGAGCGCGTGGCCAGCTATTTCTCCACGCTGCCCGAGCGCACCTCGGCTGCGCTGCTGGTGGTCGACAACCAGACCCTGCAGGCCCGTGCGTATGTCGGCACGCTGGCCTTCGGTGACCGCCAGCGCCTGGGCCACGTCGACATGGTGCAGGCCTGGCGCTCGCCGGGCTCCACGCTCAAGCCCTTCCTGTACGCCATGGCGCTGGATGATGGCCTGATCCATTCGGAAAGCCTGCTGGTGGATGCGCCGCAGAGCTTCGGCAGCTATCGGCCGGGCAACTTCGACGAGGCATTCAACGGTCCCGTCAGTGCATCCAGCGCGCTGCGCCTGTCGCTCAACGTGCCCGCGGTGGACCTGCTGCAGCGGGTGGGCTCGGCGCGCTTCGCCGCGCGCCTCTCGCACGCGGGCATCCAGCTGCGCTTCCCGCCGGGCAGCTCGCCCAACCTGTCGCTCATCCTCGGCGGCACCGGTGCGCGGCTTGAGGATCTGGTTGGCGCCTTCGCCGCGCTCAACCGCAACGGCATTGCCGGGCGCGTGCGCTACAGCGATGACGATCCGATGATCGAGCGGCGCCTGTCCTCGCCCGGGGCCAGCTGGATCGTGCGCGAGATGCTCGAGTCCAACCCGCGCCCGGGTTATGGGGTGGGCACGTTCGATGTCGGTGGACGCCCGCGCGTGGCCTGGAAGACCGGCACCAGCTATGGCTACCGCGATGCCTGGGCGATCGGCAGCACCCGCCACTACACGGTGGGCGTGTGGGTGGGCCGGCCCGATGGCACGCCGCTGCCGGGCCAGTACGGCGCGGTGACGGCGTTGCCGCTGATGTTCGAGGTGGTCGACAGCCTGCCGCGCCAGCCCGGCGATGCCGCTGCTGCACCGATGCCGGCCAGCGTCAGCCGCGCCGACGTGTGCTGGCCCACCGGCGAGCTGGCCGGGTCATTGCCGGCCACGCTGTGCCAGCGGCGCATGACGGCCTGGCTGCTGGACGGTGGCGTGCCGCCGACCTTCCCCGAACGTGAGGCGCGGCGCTGGCAGCCGGGCCGACAGCGCTACATCGCCGATGCGCGGACGGGCCAGCGGCTGTCCGCCGACTGCAGTGCGCCGCACCAGGAAGTGGAACGCGAGATCGCGCGCTGGCCGGCGTTGTTGTCGCCGTGGTTGCCCAAGGCCACGCGCGATGCATCGCAGTTGCCGCCACTGGCCGCCGACTGCCGCGACGATGGCCGTGAAGCGAGCGTGGCCCTGCACGTGGATGGCCTCAACGATGGCGCCGCGCTGGCGCGCGCACCCAATGCCCAGCACGGCGTGCGCCTGCAGCTGCGCGCGCTGGGCAGTGAACAGGCGGTGGACTGGCTGCTGGATGGCCGCTGGATCGCCCGCACCCAGGGGGCGCAGCTGATGCAGCGCGAGTTCGCCGAGCCGGGCGCGCATACGCTGACCGCGCTGGCGACCGATGGCGCGTGGACGCAGGTGAGGTTCACCGTTCTCCGCTGATGTCTGCTTCGCTGCTGTAGAGCCGAGCCCATGCTCGGCTGCATCTGTGGCGGACGTGCAACCGTCAGCCGAGCATGGGCTCGGCTCTACAGAGTGCACGGTGCCGCTATTCCCCGATCCACCCGTCCAGCAGGTCGGCAAACTCGTCGGCGTGTTCCTCCTCCTGCGCCAGGATTTCCTCCAGGATGCGCTTGGTGGTGGTATCGCGGTCGCCGATGAAGTTGATCATCTCGCGGTAGCTGTCGATGGCGATGCGCTCGGCCACCAGGTTCTCGCGCACCATGTCGCGCAGGTCGCTGCCTTCCTTGTACTCGGCATGCGAGCGCGCGGTCAGGGTGTCAGGGTTGAAATCCGGCTCGCCGCCGAGCTGCACGATGCGCTCGGCCAGCTTGCCGGCATGGGCCTGTTCCTGCTGCGCGTGTTCGAGGAACTCGGCCTTGACCGCATCGGCCAGCATGCCCTTGGCCATGAAGTAGTGCCGGTAATAGCGCAGCACGCACACGTACTCGGTGGCGAGGGCATCGTTGAGCAGCTTGATCGCCACCTTGCGATCGGCGCTGTAGCTGTCGGTGATCGCACCGTCCTCGATGTTGCGCCGGGCGCGTTCGCGCAGGGTGTCACGATCGGTGATGCCATGGGGCGTTGCGGATTGCGGCTTGTTGGCTGGCTTTTTGGACATGGCTGGCCGGTTCCTCTTTTCTGTGGGGGCAAATGCGGGGTGTCAGGTGGGAAGGTGCTCCAGCACGTAGTCGGCCGAAGACACCTCGAACTGGCCGGGTTCCTCGATCCAGGCGGCGCGGACCACGCCGTCATCGACGTACAGGGCGTAGCGGCGCGAACGGATGCCCATGCCCGAGGCGCTGGCATCCAGCTCCAGGCCCAGCGCACGGGTCAGTTCGGCGTTGCCGTCGGAGAGCATCAACAGGCCCTCGGGCACGTGCTGATCTGCGGCCCACGCCTTCATCACGAACGGGTCGTTGACCGCCAGGCAGTACACATCGATACCACGCTGGCGGAACGCCGCGAACCTCTCGACGAAGCCGGGCAGGTGACGGGCCGAACAGGTGGGAGTGAAGGCCCCGGGCACGGCGAACAGGACGACCTTGCGTCCTTCGAACAGCGCCTGGGTGTCCAGCGTTTCGATGCCCTCGCGGATACGCTTGAGTGTCACTTCCGGGATGCGGTCGCCAACGTGGATCGTCATGGGAACTCCTTGCTGGTGGGCAGGCTAGTCGGGCGGGTGGGAGGAACGCGTCAAGACATTGGAAAACCGGTGTGCACGCCCCATCCTGGGGCCTGGGCGGCGGCAGGTGCATTGCGCCGGATCAAACGGCCTCACCGGCGCCGCACGGGCAGCGGCGTAGCATGCCGGCGCGTAGAATGAACCCGGGGCGGCGCCACCGGCGCGGCCGAAGCAGATCGAGGTAGCTGGATGGAATTCAAGGATTACTACGCCACCCTGGGGGTGGAACCGAGTGCGGGCGAGGCCGAGATCAAGACCGCCTACCGCCGGCTGGCGCGCAAGTACCACCCGGACGTGAGCAAGGAGGCCGGCGCCGAGGACAAGTTCAAGGCGGTCAACGAGGCCTACGAGGCGCTGCGCGATCCGGAAAAGCGCGCGGCCTATGACCAGCTGCGCGCGCAGGGCTATCGCCCGGGCGAGGAGTTCAACGTGCCGCCGAACTACGGCGGTGCGGGCGGCTTCAACTTCGAGGAAGTGTTCGGCGGCGGCGGTGCCGGCGGCGGCTTCAGCGATTTCTTCGAAAGCCTGTTCGCGCGCCAGCGCGGCGGGCAGGGTGCAGGCCCCGGCCCGGGCTTCAGCAGCCACGGCCAGGCGCCCAACCGCGATACCCGGGCCAAGCTGTCGGTGCCGCTGGAAGCGGCGTACAGCGGTGACAGCCTGCGCATCACCGTCAACGGCAAGCAGCTGGACGTGCGCGTGCCGAAGGGCATCCGCCCGGGCCAGGTGATCCGCCTGTCAGGGCAGGGCACCCACGGTGGCAACCTGCTGCTGGAAGTGGAATATGCCGCCCATCCGCAGTTCGAGGTGGATGGCCGCAACATTCTCTACACGTTGCCGGTGACGCCGTGGCAGGCAGCGCTGGGCACCAGCATCAGCGTGCCGACGCTGGGCGGCGCGGTGGAGTTGAAGATCCCGGCCGATTCCGATGCCGGCCGCAAACTGCGCCTGCGTGGCCGCGGCCTGCCGGGCAGCCCGGATGGCGACCAGATCGTTGAGCTGGAGATCGTGGCGCCGGCGGCGACCGACGACGCGCAGAAGAAGGCCTACCGGAACCTGGCAAAGGCCTTTGGCGAAACGATCTGAAGGTAGCGCCGGGCCATGCCCGGCGGTTTCAAACGCGTGCCAACCAACGGTTGGCACCTACCGGGAACGGTTCAGCCCTGGCCGGCGAACACCCGTTCCAGCACCTCGGACAGCTCGTCTTCCGAGAACGGCTTGGTGATGTAGGCCTTCGCGCCCTGGCGCATGCCCCACATGCGGTCGGTGTCCTGGTCCTTGGTGGTCACCAGGATTACCGGGATATGCCGGGTCGCCTCGTCGCGGGCCAGCGTGCGCGTGGCCTGGAACCCGTTGAGGTTCGGCATCACCACGTCCATCAATACCAGGTCGGGCAGTTCGGCCTTGGCCGTTTCCACCCCGGCCGCGCCATCGGTGGCGGTCAGGATCTGGTGCCCGAGTTTCTCGACGATGCGCTGTATCCCCAACAGCTGCGACGGTGAATCGTCGACGATCAGAATGCGTGCCATGTTGTTCCCCGTGTCATGCCCGCAGTGTAGTGCGGGCACATTGCTGGTGGGAGTAGGGTAGCTGCCGTCCGTCGCCTGCCTGCGACGTTCAGTCGATCCGCACCACCGTGCGGCCCAGCGAACCACCGGCCAGCATCCGCTCGAACACGCCCGGCAGGTCCGACAGGCCCACTTCCGCGGTGCAGATGCGCTCCAGGTGCTGCGGCTTCCATTCCCCGCCCAGGCGTGCCCACACCTGCTCGCGCAGGTCACGCGGCGCACTGGCCGAGGACACGCCGAGCAGCGAGACGCCACGCAGGATGCATGGCATGACCGTCATCTCCAGCGTCGCGCTCGCGGCCAGGCCGGCACTGACCACGCTGCCATAGGGCACCGTCTGCGCCAGCAGGCTGGCCAGCATCGATCCGCCGGCATTGTCCAGGCCGCCGCCGAAGCGGGCCGACTGCAGGGGCGCGGTATCGGCCAGCGCCTCGCGCGGCAGCACCTCGCTCGCGCCGATGTCGCGCAGGAAGGCGGCCTGCTCCGGCTTGCCACTGATCGCATGCACCTCGTAACCGGCGCGGCTGAAGATGTCGACGGCCAGCGCGCCGACGCCGCCGGTGGCGCCGGTCACGGCCAGCGGCCCGTGCCCCGGAGTCTGCCGGTTGTCCTGCAGGCGCAGCAGGGCCAGGGCTGCGGTGAAGCCGGCGGTGCCCAGCACCATCGCCTCGCGCGGGCTCAGCCCGGCCGGCTGGGCGATGACGGCGCGCGATTCCAGCCGTACGTACTGGCTGTAGCCTCCGTCACGGGTTTCGCTGAGGCCGCAGCCGGTCGCCAGCACCGCATCGCCCTCGCGCCAGGCCGGATCGCTGGAGGCGACCACCGTGCCGGCCACGTCGATGCCGCCCACCAGCGGGAAGCGGCGCAGGATCTTCCCTTTGCCAGTGCCGGCCAGGGCGTCCTTGTAGTTGACCGAGGACCAGTGGGCGCGGACCAGCACCTGGCCGGGGCTGAGGTCATCCACGCCCAGCTGGACCAGGCCGCTGCGGTAGCCGGCATCGTCGTTTTCGATCCGGAAGGCGGTGAACGGGGTGGTGGGGGCCATCGGCGCTGCCTGACTTCGAGGAAAACGCCACATTACCCGGTCAGGGCCCTTTCAAACCTGCCAGTCCGCCCCATCTTGTATGATCGGTGAAGATTCACGGCTGGCGCCGCGGGAAGGGCCCGCGCCGCAGCCCACATATTGATGGAGCGTGCATGGCCTGGAATACACCCGGCGGCAACAAGGGCGGACAAGGCCCCGAGGACAATCGACGCGGGCCGTTCGGGTCGCGCGGTGGTGGCAATGGTGGTGGCTGGGGCGGTCTGCCCGGGCCGCTGAAGGACCTGTTCGATGGCGGCATCCTGCGTTGGGTGGCGGCGGCGGTGGTGTTGCTGGTGCTGTTCTCCAGCTTCCAGCTGATCGGCGAACAGCAGCGTGGCGTGGTGCTGCGCTTCGGCCAGTTCTCGCGGATCCTGACCCCGGGCCCGAACTTCAAGCTGCCCTGGCCGATCGAATCGGTCACCAAGGTCAATGCCACCGAGATCAAGACCTTCTCGATCCAGGTGCCGGTGCTGACCCGCGACGAGAACATCGTCAACGTCTCGCTCAACGTGCAGTACCGCATCGATGACCCGCAGCAGTACCTGTTCGGTACCGTCGATGCCGACCAGGTGCTGGAACAGTCCGCGCAGAGCGCGGTGCGCGAGGAAGTCGGTCGTGCCGACCTCAATTCGGTGCTGAACAACCGTGGCCCGCTGGCCGTGGCCGCCGAGGAGCGCCTGCAGGCGCTGCTGGGTGCGTTCAAGACCGGCCTGACCGTGACCGGCCTGACCCTGCAGGACGCCCGTCCGCCGGAGGAGGTCAAGCCGGCCTTCGACGAGGTCAACGGTGCCCAGCAGGTCAAGGAACGCCTGATCAACGAAGCCCAGGCCTACGCCGCCAAGGTCGTGCCGGAAGCCCGAGGCCAGGCCTCGCGTGCCCGTACCACCGCCGAGGGCTACAAGCAGGCCGTGGTGTCCAAGGCCGAGGGTGACGCACAGCGCTTCAGCCTGCTGCAGGCCCAGTACAAGGACGCCCCGGACGTCACCCGCAAGCGCCTGTGGCTGGAAACCGTGCAGCAGGTGCTGAGCGAGAACCGCAAGGTGATCGGTGGCGATGGTCGCCAGCTGATCTACGTGCCGATGACCGGCGACACCCGTCCCAGCGCCTCGGCGCCGGCCGCGGTGCCGAACCCGGACGTGGTGATGCCGTCGCTGCCGGGTACCGCAACCGAAGTTTCCCGTGATCCGGGCCGGGCCGTGACCCGCCCGACCGGGCGTCCGAGCGGCCGTGAGGAGGGCAGCCGATGAGAAGTTCTATCTGGATTGCCGTCGCCGTGGCGGCCCTGCTGGCCCTGCTGGGTTCGGTCTACGTGGTCCGCGAGGACCAGACCGCCATGGTCCTGAACCTGGGCAAGGTGGTGCGTTCGGACATCAAGCCGGGCCTGCACTTCAAGGTGCCGGTGGTGGAAACCGTGCGCGTGTTCGACCGCCGCTTCCAGGTGCTGGACACGGCGCCGGCGCGTTACTTCACCGCCGAGCAGAAGGACGTCAGCGTCGACTTCTTCGCCGTCGGCTACATCTCCAACGTGGGCGACTACTTCCGTGCCACCGGTGGTGACCCGCGCGTGGCCAACGCGCGCCTGCAGCCGATCATCACCGATTCGCTGCGCAACCAGATCAACTCGCGCACCCTGCAGCAGCTGGTGTCGGGCGACCGCAGCGAGCTGATCGCCGCGCAGCTCAAGGACATCAACGAAGCGGTGTCCGGGCTGGGCATGCAGATGATCGACCTGCGCATCAAGCAGGTCGACCTGCCCACCGACAGCCAGGTGATCAACGACGTGTACGAGCGCATGCGCGCACAGCGCAAGCAGGAAGCCGCCAAGCTGCGCGCCGAGGGCGAGGAGCAGTCGCTGACCATCCGTGCCCAGGCCGACCGTGACAGCACCGTGCTGATCGCCGAAGCCGAGCGCGATGCCCAGCGCCTGCGCGGTGAAGGCGATGCCGACGCGGCCCGCATCTACGGCAAGGCCGGTTCGGCTGACCCGTCGTTCTACGCGTTCTACCGCAGCCTGGAGGCCTACCGCGGCTCCATGACCGACGGCAACGGCATTATCGTGCTGGACAAGAACGACCCGTTCCTGCAGTACCTCAAGAGCGACCGCTGAGTCGTTCGGCAAGATCCCACGGGGCCCGGCCAGATGCCGGGCCCCGTGTTTTTTCCGGAGTGCCCACATGAAAGATCTGTTCGCGGCCGTCTGCCTGGTGGCCGTGCTCGAAGGCCTGCTGCTGTTCGTGGCCCCGCTGGCCTGGAAGCGCATGGCCGAGCGCCTGCTGGACCTGCCCAGCCCGGCCCTGCGCAGCTTCGGCGGGCTGGTGCTGCTGGCCGGCCTGAGCCTGCTGTGGTGGGCGCGGCACTGAACCCCGTCCTGTGCCGTCCACGCCACGCAGCCGAGCATGGGCTCGGCTCTACCGGGGCGGTCGGGTGTAGCGCCCGAGCCTACGCTCGGGCGGCGCCGCGCAGCTGCGGGAAGGCAGCCGAGCGTGGGCTCGGCTCTACTGGGGCGGTCGGGTGTAGCGCCCGAGCCCATGCTCGGGCGGCGCCGCGCAGCGGCGGGAAGGCAGCCGAGCGTGGGCTCGGCTCTACTGGGGCGGTCGGGTGTAGCGCCCGAGCCCACGCTCGGGCGGCGCCGCGCAGCGGCGGGAAGGCAGCCGAGCGTGGCCTCGGCTCTACCGGGCGGTCGGGTGTAGCGTCCGAGCCCATGCTCGGGCGGCGCCGCGCAGCGGCGGACGGAGAGCCGGGCGCCTGACCGGCCGGTGAAGCCGTCCGTCGGAAAGGTGGCACCCGACCCCGGAAACCCGGATAATGCACAAAAGCCGGACGGGCCTCCCCGTTCGGCTTTTTCCGTGTCTGGGCCTTCCATCGCCGGCCGCTCCCCGTTTGGAGCCGCCTTCCAGGTGCTGGCCAGCCCCGCCACGGTTTACCCGTCCGCGGCCCCGATGGCCGCAACAAATCGAGGAGCCCGTCATGGGTCAGTCTGTCGTAGTGTTGGGTGCCCAGTGGGGCGATGAAGGCAAGGGCAAGATCGTCGATCTGCTCACCGAGGAAATCGGCGCCGTGGTGCGCTTCCAGGGCGGCCACAATGCCGGCCACACCCTGGTCATCAATGGCAAGAAGACCGTCCTGCACCTGATCCCGTCGGGCATCCTGCGTGACGATGCGCTGTGCCTGATCGGCAACGGCGTGGTGATCTCGCCGGCCGCGCTGCAGAAGGAAATCGCCGAGCTGGAAGCCTCCGGCGTCGAAGTGCGTTCGCGCCTGAAGATCTCCCCGGCCGCCCCGCTGATCATGCCGTACCACATCGCCCTGGACCAGGCGCGCGAACGCGCTGCCGGCGGCAAGGCGATCGGCACCACCGGCCGTGGCATCGGCCCGGCCTACGAAGACAAGGTGGCGCGCCGCGGCATCCGCATCGCAGACCTGCATTACCCCAAGCAGCTGGAAGAACTGCTGCGCACCGCGCTGGATTACCACAACTTCGTGCTGACCAAGTATCTGAACACCGATGCGGTCGATTTCCAGAAGACCTTCGACGAAGCACTGGCCTTCGGCGAATACGTGCAGCCGATGAAGTCCGACGTGGCCGGCATCCTGCACGACCTGCGCAAGCAGGGTAAGCGCGTGCTGTTCGAAGGTGCGCAGGGCGCCCTGCTGGACATCGACCACGGCACCTACCCGTACGTCACCAGCTCCAACACCACCGTCGGTGGTGCGCTGGCCGGTGCCGGCGTCGGCGCCGATGCGATCGACTACGTGCTGGGCATCGCCAAGGCCTACGCCACCCGCGTCGGCGGTGGCCCGTTCCCGACCGAACTGGACGATGAAATCGGCCAGGGCATTCGTGACCGCGGCGCCGAGTACGGTGCCTCGACCGGCCGCCCGCGTCGTTGCGGCTGGATGGACATCGTCGCGCTGAAGCGCGCCGTGGCCATCAACGGCATCAGCGGCCTGTGCATCACCAAGCTGGACGTGCTGGACGGCATGGAAAAGCTGAAGGTCTGCATCGCCTACGAATACAACGGCAAGCGCACCGAGTACGCGCCGCTGGACGCGCAGGGCTGGGAAGACTGCACCCCGGTCTACCTGGAGTTCCCGGGCTGGAGCGAGAACACCCACGGCATCACCAACTGGGACGAGCTGCCGCCGGCCGCACGTGCCTACCTGCGTTCGCTGGAAGAGCTGGCCGGTTGCCCGATCAGCATCGTCTCCACCGGCCCGGACCGCGACCACACCATGGTCCTGCAGGATCCGTTCGCCTGAGTGGGCGGTAGCGCCGGGCCATGCCCGGCGTGGTGGTAACGCTGTGCAACTGAAAAAGAGCGCCGCGACTCCCTGAGGGTCGCGGCGCTTCTTTTTTGGCCAGAGCAGTCTCCGTCGCATGGCCAGGTGCTGAATCGCTGCCAGCAAATTGCGACGACTCAACTCGACCCAATTCAACGAAATTTCCGGAAATTTACATCCCAGGCTGCACCGCTTCCATCATGGATCCAACCGAAATGGCATCCCATTTGGGAAACTCGATTGAATCAAACACTGCATGTTTCGCAATGGCCTTCAATTTGTCATCAAGATCGGAAACTTGAATCGCAATCTCTGGCTCTGCAACAAGCACGTATTTACTACCATTCCAGTCGTACACGTAAAGCCCGCGACAGGCCATGTCCAAAAAGTCGTCGGGCCGTGCAACACTCACGCGTAAATTGACATCTCCCGTTACCGGAAGATCCATCAGAAGAGTTTCGATATTGCGCAGATCAACGTTGGCTTGCATCAACAGCGCTGTTGGAATTTCACCTTCGCCGGAAGTAACAAAGGCCGCAACCGTTCCAAGTTGATCCATTCCCAACCATGTGCAGTCGATGCCATCGGGATATGCCTGTATTGTGATCATTTCGACAATTCATCTCTTTGGAATTTGGCTTCCTTTGGGAAAGCCCCCCTGCCGTACTCTGCCTCACAGCTTGCGCAGACAGGAACTTCCGCGCCCGTTCTCGGTCGGACCGCTTCAGTAAACCGGATGTCGGCCTTGTTGCCACCCAATGCCTTCGCGACATGCCCTTCGGCACATGTCCCTCCACCACAGGCGCGAGCTGCAACTTTACCCGTTTTTACATTGTAACCAGCAGTCACCGTTGCTGGCGCCCGGCCCTTGAGCGGTGCCAGCTCTCCCGCAAGGGCATCGCGCGCTGCACGCGCCTCTGCCAGCCCTTCAGCCCCTGCACGACGACCTGATGCTCCCGCTCCGGCTGCTCCACCAGACAGGACATCCATTGCAGTAGTCAGTGCGTTGGCAGCGCCTCTGCCGAGAGCGTAGTCAGCGTTCCCTTCGTTTCCGCCCAGTCCTCCAAATGGTTGTGGCGCCCAATCGATCTGTTGTTGTTGTGCAAGGCTCGGGGTCGCAAGAAAGTTGCTTGACATGCCGTCTACAAACCCGCGTGCAGCGTCCAAGGCATCACGCCCATCTGGATCCGTGAACCTGTATGGATTCCCGTTCGCATAGCGGTATCGATTGAACTGCCCCAAAGGGTGCTCATACGCCGTAACCGGGTCTACGGACAGAAACACTCCCAGCTGCGGATCCATGTAGCGCTGCTGCATGTAGCTTAGCCCTGTTGCCGAGTCGCTCACATGCCCGGTGTACCCCGGGCCATCGTCAATCTGACCGCCGACGAGCGACCCATAAGGCTCATAGTCATAGCGTTTGATCACATTGCCATTGGCATCGCTCTCGGCCACGACTGAGCCCAGAGCATCAGTATGGATGTACGTCACCGTGGTTTGGCCTACGGCGGATGGAGAAAGGCCAAGGCCAATCAGCAGCACACAGATCAACCATTGACCAAGTAGACCGAGCTTCCGGATCCGCTTTTCATGCCCTCGGAGGCGGAGTGTCACATGGTCCATACTCTGGTAAACGTCAGCCATCTCTCCAATCCCTGAAAGACCTTAAAGCAAGGCGCTGCATTCATAGCATGGAAATTGCGGACGTGCTGGGGAAGTTGCGGTAGCAGGGTCAGAGATGGCAGCTCGGCTCGGATTAAACTCATTTCGCCAAGTCTGAGAGAGGGTGAAAGGGGCGTTGGAGAAAGCCAAGAGGTTCCGTAATCCCGAAGCGCCAGACACGGGATGCTGGAGGTGATCGCCCCGCCTATGCCACCGGCCATAACACAGCGCTGCGAAGGAGAAGAAATGCTGGGCAGGCTGTTCTATTTCACAACCCGCTTCAGTGATAAGGAACATGTCGCGATCTGATTGAACGAAGCTGGGTTGCTTCTCACATGGACACTGCCACGGGCAAGTACAGTTCTGCGTTATCTTCTGGGAGGCTGATTTTTCTGCCGGTGGCCCGGTCGAGGCCGCAATAGTAGTGCCAGCCCATGGCTGGCAGAACCTAAGCCACCAGCATGTCGCTTCCGGCACTCTAAATCGGCCATCCACGTCAGATTCCCCAAGCCGCGCGCCACTCGCACTTCCCGCACGACCTCCGCATACAACTTCTGGTAAGCGATAAACGTCACGCGCCACTCTGGAGCGCGGGTTGTTTGCGTCACTGCGCGTCGCTTTGGGCCGCGCAACAGCAGAGCCGCGTCTATTCCTGTCGCATCCACCACTCCCCGTGCATGCAACACTTCCCACCGGACGTTCGATTCCCTCCGGACCTTTCGGATTTTTCTCATTGAATCGATCGTGCAGGCGTAGACACCATGGCGCGCCACCGAAAAAGGGTGGCCGGGCATGCAAACCCGTTGCACATGAAGTAAGCGCTTGCCAGCCGGCACCGTCCTGAAGCGGTGCCGGCTGGCAATCCGTCGGCCTTTATGGCGGGCGGTGCGTGGGGGTCTTCGGACCCGCCGGCCTAGCATGTGCACCGGTTTGCAACCCGCACCGTCCGCCACCCCGCTTCTGCGCGGTGGCGCTGTTACGTACAGCCACGGAAGCCGACGCCATGACCACTCGCAAGAACCCGCCACTCCATGTTGTTGATGCCGTCAACGACGAGGAAGACTCCACCTCCGATCTCAGCACCTTCCAGAGCTGCCTCACCCGCATCCGGGATGGCGAAGGCTCTGATGGCATGCTCTGGCCGGAGGAAAACCTGTCCGACGGAAGACGCCAGTCGCTGGCGCGGATCGACCGTGCGGCCGTGGCCATCCTCACGGCGGCGGAGATGCTGCACGCCGCCAACCGCTGCAAGACCATGGCCACGCCCCGCCGCCACCTCGATGAGGGCGTGGTGGAAGGCTTGTTCTTCGCCTGCCGCGAACTGGCCGAGCTGGTGTGCCGGGAAGTCAGGCCGGCCTGACCTCCTTTCCAGCTGTGCGATGCCCAGCCTCGCCATCTGGCGAGGTACCGGGTGGGTTCACGCGCTGCGTAACACCGGCACTATGGACACGTGCAGTTCTGCGCTACGTTGTGGCCAACGCCAGCACGGATGCAGCGCAATGACCGGGAGTTCGGCATGAAGGGCGAGACGGTCGCGCGGGTGGCCCTGTGGCTGCTGTGGAGCCTGTGGGCGCTGGCCTGCATCGTGCTGGTGCTGGGCGCGGCCGCCAACCACCTGGCCTCGCGCACGCAGACCCTGCCACTGGTGCTGCAGCCCGGCGCGACGGCGGAGGTCACGGTCTACCGTTTCATCGATGACCCCTTGCGGCTGCGTCTGCGCTACGCCGATGACGGCGCCGATGCGTCGATCGATCCGGAGCTGCGCCTGCGCGCGGACACCCCGACCGATCGCAACGAGTTCCGCGCGAAGACACGCTCGGGTGCGCCTGGACCGGATGTTTCCCGTGCGCTGGAGTCGGTCGGGCCCAGCAGGTTCGCCGCCTCGTACTTCGGCTATGGGCGGGGGGACGCACTGCCGCGCGGACGTTCCTGGCTGCGGCTGACCGTGCTGGAGGTGGACCCGGCGCTGGCCGGCCGTGCGGCCTCGGTGGACCTGCTGCCGCCGATGGACGTGCTGAAGCTGACCGACCTGGATTACCTCTGGCTGTGGCCTTTCTTCTTCTGGCAGCCGGTGGCGCTCCTTTTACTGATTGCCGGTGGCGGGCTGGCGGCCGCCAGCATCGCGCTGCGGCGCTGGCAGCGGCGTTCCCCGCCGCGGTAGCGCCGGGCCATGCACGGCGGGGAAACGCAGCACTTGCATGATGCCCAATATGGGCACAATAATGCCCAATATGGGTATCAATGCCGCCATCCCATCGTCCACAGGCCCCATCGGCCTGGCCGACGCGCTGTTCACCCAGACCCAGCAACGGGTGCTGGCCCTGCTGTTCGGGCAGGACCGCCGTGATTTCAGCATTTCCGAGCTGATCAGTGGCAGCGGTGCCGGCTCCGGCGCCGTGCAGCGCGAAGTGGCCAAACTGGTCGCCAGTGGACTGGTCGAGCAGCGCAAGGTCGGCAATCAGAAGCGCTATCGCGCATTTGCGGGCTCGCCGATCCATGCCGAACTGGTGGCGCTGGTGCACAAGACCATCGGCCTTGCACAGCCGCTGCGCGACGCACTGCAGCCGCTGCAGGACCAGATTGCGGCGGCCTTCGTCTTCGGCTCGGTGGCCAAGCGCACCGACAGCGCGCACAGCGACATCGACCTGATGCTGGTCTCCGATACGCTGGGCTATGCTGAGCTGATGGCCGTGCTCGATCCGCTGGAAGATCGCCTGGGACGGCCGGTGAACCCGACGCTGTACACGCACGACGAATTGAACGATCGCCTGCACAAGGGCAATGCCTTCCTGCAGCGTGTACTGGAACAACCCAAGCTGTGGGTGATTGGAGGAATGGATGACCTCGCCATTGCAGAACCTGGTCGGGCCGGGTAAACCGCTCAGCGCCGAGCCGCCGGATCCGCGCGAGATCGAAGGCCTGCAGCGCTCGGGCCTGGCGCGGTTGCGTGACGCACGCAATGCGACGCTTTCGCTGGAAAGCCGCTTCGACCTGGCCTACAACGCCGCCCACGCATTGAGCCTGGCAGCGCTTCGTGCGCAGGGGTTCCGGCCCAGCAACCGCTACATCGTGTTCCAGTCGCTCAAGCACACGCTGGGCGTCGGCCCGGAGGTATGGCGCGTGCTCGACAAGTGCCACCAGCAGCGCAACATCGCCGAGTACGAGGGCGAACTGGATGTCAGCGGGCGCCTGGTGGAAGATCTCATCGCCGCCTGTGAAGCGGTGCGGGTGGCCTGCGGTCTCTGAGTGCGCCGGTGGGTTGCCAGGATCCGCAGCCGTGCCGCATGCTTCTGCGTCGCGCCTCGCGGTCCGCGCGTGGCAGGACATCAATCAAGGAAGGAGCAACATCATGGGTGCATGGGGCAGCGGTACATTCGAGAACGATGACGCCTGCGATCTGGTCTGCGACCTGCGCGAAAGCACGGATCTTTCACTGCTGGAAGACGCGCTGCGCACGGCTGCCGAGACCGACGAAGACCTGGACGCCGGCGACGGCAGCAAGGCCCTGGCCGCAGCGGAAGTGATCCTGGCGCTGCTGGGCAATCCCTCGCCGGCGATCGCCGAAGAGGAAGACCTGCAGGCGTGGATGAAGGCCAATCCGCAGCGCCCGACCGCCGCGCTGCTGGCACTGGCCGAACGCGCCGTACAGCAGGTGACGGCCGAAGACAGTGAGCTGCGCGAGCTGTGGGACGAGGTCGATTCGCTGGACGAATGGATGGCCGAAGTGAACACGCTGCAGGCGGGCCTGCGCGCCGCACGCAGCGCAGTCGGCTGAAGCCTCAGCGGCCAGCCGCCTGCAGCAACGGGTAAGGGTTGATCGATTCGCCCTTCCACCATTGCTTCTCCGGGCCCAGCACGTGCACCTCGAAATGCAGGTGCGGGGCCTCGGCGCTGGCATTGCCGGTGCTGCCGACGTAGCCGATCACTTCACCACGCTTGATCACCTGCTTTTCCGCCAGGCCATCGGCGTAGCGCTGCAGGTGCGCGTAGTAGTAGCACCAGCGTCCGCTGGGCTCGAACTGGTAGATCGTCAGGCCACCGCGTTCGCTGTCGAACAGCTTTTCCACCGTGCCATCGGCCACCGCCAGCACCGGCGTCCCGGCGTCGGCCATGATGTCGATGGCATCGTGCACGCGCCCCTCGCTGCGTGCATCGGTGAAGGTGTCGCGCAGCTGCGATGCCTGGATGCCCTGCACGGGCAGCAGCAGGCCTGCGGGCGCATCCGCACCGGGAGAGGCCAGCGTGAGTGCTGGAGCCGCAGCATCCACGCGCGCGGGTGCAGCCGGCTTCACCGGCGCCGCCGTCACGGCTGCGGGTGGCGTTGCAGGCAGGGCAACCGCTACCGGCTCACCCGCATCGCGGCGCAGCCACCAGCCTGCACCCAGGCCCAGCAGCACGCCCAGTACGATCAGCTGCGAAAGACGCATCGGCTTACTCCTGCATCACCACGGGTACCGAGGTATCCAGCGCATCGGCCACGCGCACCGCATCCCAGTTGGTCATGCGCACGCACCCATGCGATTCGGTCTTGCCCACATGGCCGGGTTCGGGCGTGCCGTGCAGGCCGTAATGCGGCTTGGACAGGTCGATCCAGACGCGCCCGACCGGGTTGTTCGGGCCCGGCGGCAGCGTCGCCTTCTTCTCGCCCTTGCGCGCATCCCAGAACAGCTTCGGGTTGTAGTGGAACGGCGGGTCGCGGTACACGCCGAGGATCTTCCATTCACCGATCGGCAGCGGATCGTGCTGGCTGCCCGAGGACACCGGCACCTGCGCGATGACCTTGCCCGCCGCATCGAGCAGCTGCAGGGTGGAATCGGATTTGTCGACCACCACCTTGGCCGCCTTCGGCAACGGCGCCGGGGCGATGTTGGGCACCTGGATGCGGCTGCCGGCCTTGCCCAGGTCGACGCCGGGGTTGAGGGCCTTCAGCAGCTCGGGCGAGGCATGGAAGCGCTCGCCCAGCGACTCTTCCACGCTGCCGTAGCCCAGTGCTTTCAGCTTGGCCTGTGCGGCCGGCCCCTTCGGCACCGGCTGGAACGGACCGGCCACATCCTCGGCGGTCAGCGTGTAACTGGCCAGCGGCGCGTTGGCATCGGCCTGCAGTGCGTTCCAGGTCGCATCGTCCAGCTCGCCGGTGACGGTCAGCCCGTGTGCGGCCTGGAAGCCGGACACCGCGCGACGCTGGTTGCTGCCCACCTCGCCATCGATCTGGCCGGGCGAGAAATTGGCGCGGTCCAGCAGTACCTGTGCGTGCAGCGGCGAGCGTGCGGCGATGTCCGGTCCTGCACGCTCGGCAATGGGCGCAGGCAGGTTGGCCGGCGGGGCCTGCGCGAATGCAGGGGAAACCAGCAGCGACAGCGCAAGCACGGCAACACGGGGTGAACGCATGGGAAGCTCCTGCAGAACGTGCCCCCACCATGCCTGCACCCCGCGACCAGCCCGCGTGAAAACACGGGCGTGTTGCTGAGCGGCAGATGAGCGCTCAACGTGCGGGTGGATCCTGGATGCGCCAGCTCTGCAGCACGCCGAAGACGATCTCGGCGACGGTGAACAGCAGCAGGATCGCACTGGCACCGTGCAGCACCGCATACACCTGCCACAGCGCGAACAGCCCGCGTGCGGCGGCATCGAGCCGGCCCAGCAGCACGCTGGGGGCAAGCACGCGGGCCAGCGACCACACCACCACCACCGAGCCGAGCAGGTTGGCCAGCAGCATGTGCAGCGGGTCCAGCGCCGGTACCTGGCCCGGCAGCTGCCAGGCATCGGCCAGCGCAGCCATCGCCGCGTGCAGCGGGGCGAAGGTCCAGGGCAGGGCGAAGGGCAGGGTGACCAGCAGGTCGTAGAAAGCACTGGCGCGGACGATGCGGAGATAGCGGGAGGTGAGCATGGACGCCTTCAACAGGGAAAAGAGGGCGTACTGTCAGGGCTGAAGTAAACTTCAGGGTCAAGCGTTTTCTGGAGCCCCCATGCAGATTGGAGAACTGGCCCAGGCCTGCGGCCTCTCGCGCGAAGCGCTGCGTTTCTACGAGAAGCAGGGCCTGATCGGCGCACGGCGCCTGGCCAATGGCTACCGCGATTACCCGGATGAAACCGCGATGCTGGTGCACTACATCCGCACGGCCCAGCAGCTCGGTTTCACCCTGGCCGAGATCGGCCAGCGCCTGCCCAGGCTGTGGGAACAGGCCGATGCCGGCCCGCTGCTGGCGGCCGCACTGCAGGAAAAACTGGCCGACATCGACGCCCGCATCGCCGCGCTCAGCGCCCTGCGCCAGGACCTGGCCACCCGCCTGGCCAGCGCCTGTCCGCTGCAACCGCAACAGGCATCCGGCTGAACGGCCAACGTGAACGCCCACCGAAGCGTTCACGGTTGCACGGTCAAGGCGAGCGGGCGGCGCGCCGATAAGGGCACATCCCCCCCGTTTGGATACCCCCATGAACTACTTGAGGAACGTCAGGGTTGCCTGGCGCCTTGGCCTTGGCTTTGGCCTGTTGCTGCTGCTGGTGGCTGCCGTGGTCGCTACCGGCGCCACCGCCACCGCCGTGCAGAAGCGCGCGATGCAGCAGGTGGTCGACGTCAGCGTGGCCAAGGTGCGGCTGCTGTCGGAGATGCTCGATGCCAACAACCAGATGATGGTCGTGCGCCGCGAGATGCTGATCCGCCAGGGTGATGCTCGCGACGCCGACGAGAAGCGCATCGCCGACCTGGTCAAGCGCTACGAGGCCAGCTGGACCGCCTACCAGGCGCTGCCCGGCGATGCCGAGGGCAAGGCCATGGGCGAGGCCATCGCGGCCAAGCGTGCCATTGCGCGCCCGCTCAACAAGCAGACCAGCGAACTGATGGAACAGGGGGATTTCCCCGGCGCGGTCGCGCTGACCCTGGGCCCGGTGCAGGAAGCGGCCAACGGCTGGAACAAGGCGCTGGCTGATGGCGTGGCCTTCGAGGAAAAAGAGAGCCGCGAGGCGGCGGCCGAAGCGATCCGCCTCGGCGAGCGCAGCCTGCTGCAGCTGCTGGTGCTGGGCGGCGTGGCGCTGCTGGTCGGCATCGCCGCTTCGGTGATGATCGGGCGCAGCATGACCGGCCCGCTGGCGCGCGCGGTGCAGCTGGCGCAGCAGCTCTCGAAGGGCGAGCTGGACCAGTCCTTCCACCTGGGTGGCCGCGATGAACTGACGCAGCTGGGCGAGGCCATGGGCAGCGTGCGGCAGAGCGTGCAGGCCGCCATTGGCGCGCAGCTGCAGATGGCCGAACAGCACGAGGCCGGTGCCATCGGCTACCGCATGGATGCCCGCGCCTTCCCCGGCGATTTCGGCCGCATGGTGCAGGCCACCAACAGCCTGGTGGAATCGCACGTGCAGGTGGAACTGCTGATGGCTGAAGTCATGCAGCGCTACGCGATCGGCGATCTCAGCCGCGACCTGCCGCAGTACCCGGGTGAAAAGGGCGCGTTCACCCGCACCCTGGCCGCGGTGAAGCAGAGCCTGATGGCGATCAGCGCGCAGATCGACACGCTGGCCCGGGCCGCCGGCGCGGGCGATTTCAGCGTGCGCGGCGATGCCGAGGCGTTCCAGTTCCAGTACCGCGCGATGGTCGAACACCTCAACGCCATGATGGCCAGTTCGCAGGCCAGCATTGCCGACGTGTCCGATGTGCTGCGTGCGATCTCGCACGGCAACCTGACCGCGCGCATGGACGGTGAGTACGAAGGTGTCTTCGCCCGCATGCGCGACGATGCCAACACCACCACCACACAGCTGACCGGCATCGTCCGCGGCATCCAGGTGGCGGCCGACAGCATCAACAATGCGGCGCAGGAACTGGCTGCGGGCAACAGTGATCTCTCGCGCCGTACCGAACAGCAGGCGGCGAACCTGGAAGAGGCTGCTGCATCGATGGAGGAACTGACCTCCACCGTGCGCCAGAACGCCGAGCTGGCCCGCCAGGCGGACAGCGAAGCCCACGCGGCCGGTGCTGCCGTGCGCGAAACCGAACAGGCCATGGCGCAGATGGCAACGGTGATGGGCGAGATCGACCAGTCCTCGGCGCGTATCTCCGAGATCTCCACGGTGATCGACGGCATCGCATTCCAGACCAACATCCTGGCGCTGAACGCCGCCGTCGAAGCGGCACGTGCCGGTGAGCAGGGCCGTGGCTTCGCCGTGGTCGCCAGTGAAGTGCGCACCCTGGCGCAGCGCGCCGGCGTCGCCGCCAAGGAGATCAAGGAGCTGATCGAGGATGCCGCCGCCAAGGTGCAGAGCGGCCTGGCCGTAACCGTACAGTCCGAGGCGGCGATCGCCCGCCTGGCCCACGCCAGTTCGCGCACCAACCAGCTGATGAGCGACATCGCTGCGGCCAGCAAGGAACAGGCCGCGGGTATCGAACAGGTCAACCAGGTGGTGGTGCAGATGGACCAGGTGACCCAGCAGAACGCGGCGCTGGTGGAGGAAGCCACCGCGGCCAGCCGCGCGCTGGAAGAGCAGGCCAACGCACTGACCACCTCGGTGTCGGTGTTCCAGATCGAGCAGGGCGGTGCAGCCCGTGCCGTGGTGGCGCGCGCGGCCTGACCGCTGCGCCGGTAGAGTCGAGCAAGCTCGACTCTACCGCGCGGCCCCCTTTTTCGGCGATGCTCGCTGGGGTGCTCGCTTGGAGCCGAGGGAGGAGGCATGGACAGCAACGAAACCGAAGGCGCGCAGATCCCGCACCTGGCATTGCAGGTGCGGTTGGGGCTGCCTGGGTGATTATCAAGCTCTGGCGCGCGTTCGGGCAGCCTTTTTTGCTGCTGTCTTGCGTGCCGCCGTCTTCCGCGCACGGGTTGCCGCCGCCTTCTTGGCGGCGGCGCTGCGGGTTGCGGCGGTAGTTTTCTTCGCCGCGGCTTTCTTCGTCGCGGTTTTCTTTGCCGTCGTGGATGCGGGGGCTCTCTTTGCAGCCGACTTCTTCGCAGGCGCCTTACTCGCTGCTGACTTCTTTGTAGCAGTCTTCTTTGCAGCGGCTTTCTTCGCAGGCGCCTTCTTCGCCGCCTTGCGCCCGCTGCCGCTGCGCTTGCCACCGCCATCCTGCTTGTTGACGGTGGCCCACGCGATGCGTTCGGCCGTACTCTCACTGGCGCCGCGCGCGCGTTCGCTTTCCTCGATGTGCTCGGCTTGGCGCTTCTGCTTGTCGGTGTAGGCAGATTTCTCACCACGGGGCATGTCGCTTCTCCTGTAGGGAACGATCAGGCCAGCAGGCGCAGCTTGGGTTCGCGTGCCCACTGGCGGGTGGCCGCGGCAGCGAGGAAGCCCTTGGCGTCCTCGGCTTCCACGGTGCCGGCATCGTTGCCCACGCGGGCGGCCTTCAACAGCGCCTGGCCACCGGCATCGCTGGCAATGGCCTTCAGGTGTGCCCACGCATGGCTGACGAATTCGACGGCAGCGGCTTCCTTGGCCAGCGCCTTGGCCCCGTCCGCACTGAGCACCACGGCCACGGCATCGAACACCGCCGAGGGCGTGCCCGCCAGCTGGCCATCGGCAGCCTGACGCTTGCCGTCGCTGAGGGTGGCGCCACCCACTTTCGGCGCCACCAGTTTCACTTCGGCACCGGCCTTCTGCGCGGCCTTGCGCAGGCTGGCGATCAGCCCCGCATCAGAGCCCTCATCGAACAGGATGCCGATGCAGCGCCCCTGCAGCGTGTCTTTCGTGCGGCCGATGATGCGCACTTCCGGAACGGCGGGCATGTCCTGTGCGGGCGTTGCGGTCGGTGCAGCATCAGGCAGGTCGGCCAGGGCCAGGCCATCGGCCACGCGCTTGGCCAATGTCTCGTCGATGTTGCGCAGGTGGCTGACGGTACGCACGCGCACCTTCAGTGTTTCCACCTTGGACAGCTCGAACACCAGCGCAGACGCGAGGTGGGCCTGCTCTGGCTTTTCCAGGCTGCGGAAGAACGCGCGCGCCTGGCTGTAGTGGTCGGCGAAGCTCGCCGCACGCGTGCGGCCCTTGCGGCCATCATCGGCGGTTGCATGGCTGCGGAACCCGGCAGCGGTTTCGCGCGGGCTGTCGTCCTCCAGCGAGCTGGGGTCGTAGGCCACGCGGCCCTTCGGCACCTGCATCTGCATGTGCCCATCGCGCTGGTGGTTGGCAAAGGGGCATTTGGGGGCATTGACCGGAATCTGGTGGAAGTTCGGCCCACCCAGGCGGATCAGCTGCGTGTCCAGATAGGAGAACAGGCGGCCCTGCAGCAGCGGATCGTTGCTGAAATCGATGCCGGGCGGCACGTTGGCGGGGCAGAACGCCACCTGCTCGGTCTCTGCGAAGAAATTGTCCGGCCAGCGGTCCAGCACCATGCGCCCGATCACCTTCAGCGGCGCCAGCGATTCGGGAATGATCTTGGTCGGGTCGAGGTGGTCGAACGGGAACGCCTCAGCCTCTTCTTCGGTGAACAGCTGCACCGCCAGTTCCCATTCGGGGAAGTCGCCGCGCTGGATCGCCTCGAACAGGTCGCGGCGATGGAAATCGTTGTCGGCGGCCTGCAATTTCAGCGCTTCGTCCCACACGGTGGACTGGATGCCCAGCTTCGGCCGCCAGTGGAACTTGACGAACGTGGAGTCGCCGTTCTCGTTCAACAGGCGGAAGCTGTGCACGCCGAAGCCCTCGATCATGCGCAGCGAACGCGGGATGCCACGGTCGCTCATCGCCCACATGATCATGTGCATCGATTCGGGCATCAGCGAAATGAAATCCCAGAACGTGTCATGCGCGCTGGCGGCCTGCGGGAACGCACGGTCCGGCTCCATCTTCACCGCATGCACGAGGTCGGGAAACTTCATCGCATCCTGGATGAAGAACACCGGGATGTTGTTGCCGACCAGGTCCCAGTTGCCTTCCGGCGTGTAGAACTTGACCGCGAAGCCGCGCACGTCGCGCGGGGTGTCGACCGAGCCGGCGCCGCCGGCCACGGTGGAGAAGCGGGTGAACACCGGCGTCTTCGTGCCCACTTCGGTGAGCACGCGGGCGCGGGTGTACTTCGCCAGCGAACGGGTCAGTTCGAAATAGCCATGGGCGGCGCTGCCGCGCGCATGCACGATGCGTTCGGGAATGCGCTCGTGGTCGAAGTGGGTGATCTTCTCGCGGAGGATGAAGTCCTCCAGCAGGGTGGGGCCGCGCGGGCCTTCGCGCAGCGAGTTCTGGTTGTCGGCCACCGGAATGCCCTGTGCGGTGGTCATCGCCGGATGCGTGCCGCCGGCTTGCAGGTGCAGTTCGTCAGCGTCGCCGCGCTGCTGGGCCTGGGACGTCTGGGACGGGGCGGGTGCGCGCTTGCCGGTCGGCTTGCTGGCGGCCATCGGGGGGGTCTCCGGGATACGAGGGGTCAAGCCATGACAGTCGCCCCCGGGCCGTTAACCCACGGTCCGCCGCGGGTGAACGTACAGGCAAAAGCGGGCTCGGGTATGCTTGCTGCATGCGAGTCGAGCCCACCGACATCGAAGCCCTGTTCGACGCCATTCCGGACGTGCTGTTCTTCATGAAGGACCGCCAGGGCCGCTACACCCACGTCAACCAGACCATGCTGCGGCGGCTGGGCCTGCGTGCGCGCAAGGATGTCATCGGCCGCACCGCTGCCGAGATCTACCCGACCGGCCTGAGCGCGGATTACGTGGACCAGGACGCACGCGTGCTGTCCGGTGAAGTGATCGAGAACCTGATGGAGCTGCACCTGTTCGCCAACCGCGAACCGGGCTGGTGCCTGACCTGCAAGCGGCCGCTGCTGGTGGATGGCAGCATCGAGGGGCTGATCGGCATCTCCCGCGACCTGGGCCAGAAGGACAGCCTGGGCACCCAGTACGAGCAGCTGCGCCTGGCCCTGGCCCACCTCAACGCGCACTACGCCGAGAACGTGCGCATGCAGACCCTGCTGGACATCACCGGTTTCTCGCTGTCCAAGCTGGAGCGCAGCTTCCGCAAGGTGTTCCAGATGACCCCGCAGCAGGTGCTGACCCGGCTGCGCATCCAGATGGCCATGCACCTGCTGCACGGCGACGACAGCATCGCCTGCATCGGCCAGGCCTGCGGTTTCAGCGACCAGAGTGCGTTCACCCGCAAATTCAAGGCTGAAACCGGTTTCTCGCCGCGTGCCTATCGGGCCCGTATCGGGGGGAGTGTCGGCGAGGCCCTGCTGTCCTGAGCGGTCTGCTGCACTGTGCCTATCCCCGTGGGTGGGGGACAATGTAAGGTGACGCCCCTGTAGCCGCCGCCAGTCCCGCCGATGCCCGCCAGCCCCGTTACGCCTTCCCGCCTTGGCCATTCGCTCAAGCCGCGCCAGTTGATCATGATGGGCCTGGGCAGCGCGATCGGCGCCGGCCTGTTCCTCGGTTCCGGCGTGGGCGTGCAGGCGGCCGGCCCGGCCGTGCTGGTGTCCTACCTGGTGGCCGGCGCGCTGGTGATCATCGTGATGAATGCCCTGGGCGAAATGGCCGCGGCCAAGCCGACCAGTGGCGCGTTCTCGGTGTATGCGGCCGATGCCATGGGCGCCACCGCCGGTGCCACCGTGGGCTGGTTGTGGTGGGTGCAGCTGGTCATCGTCATCGCCGCCGAGGCGGTGGGTGCGGCCGGCCTGCTGGCCACGGTCTGGCCGGTGATACCGGTCCCGATGGCGGCGCTGGCCTTCATGCTGTTCTTCACTGCGATCAACCTGCTCGGGGTGAAGAACTTCGGCGAGTTCGAATTCTGGTTCGCCATCCTCAAGGTGGCCGCCATCCTGGCCTTCATCGCCATCGGCATCGCCCTGCTGATGGGCTGGCTGCCGCAGGTGGCCTCGCCGGGGCTGAGCAACTTCACCCAGCACGGCGGCTTCGCGCCGAAGGGCCTGGCCGGCATCGGCGCGGCCCTGCTGGTGGTGGTGTTCGCCTTCGGCGGCACCGAGATCGTGGCGGTGGCCGCCGCCGAAACCGAAGACCCCGAGCGCAGCATCGCCCGTGCCATCCGCACCGTGGCCTGGCGCATCCTGGTGTTCTACATCGGCTCGCTCAGCGTGATCATCGCCGTGGTGCCGTGGACCAGCGAGTCGCTGAAGTCGCCGTTTGCCGCCGTGCTCGCGGTCGCCAACATTCCGGGCGCGGCCACGGCCATCACCCTGATCGCGGTGATCGCGCTGCTGTCGGCGCTCAATGCCAACCTCTACGGTGCCTCGCGCATGATGTATTCGCTGGCGCAGCGCCGCGAAGCCCCCGCCGTGCTGGGCTGGACCGACCCGCGCCAGGTGCCGGTCATCGCCGTGCTGGCCAGCGTGCTGTTCGGCTTCGCCGCCACCATCATGGAGCTGCTGTTCCCGGACAAGGTGCTGCCGGTGCTGCTCAACATCGTCGGCTCCACCTGCCTGCTGGTGTGGACGCTGTCGCTGGTTTCGCAGCTGGTGCTGCGCCGTCGTGCCGATCGCCTGGGCGCCCGCCTGCCGTTCCGCATGGCCGGCTTCCCGTGGCTGACGGTGTGCGCGCTGGGCATCCTGGCGCTGATCTTCGGCCTGCTGCTGAGCGAGGCGCATACGCGCCTGCAGTTCCTGTCGATGGTGGCGCTGACCGCGGCCATCGCCGCCGGCAGTGCCATTGCGCGGCGCATGCGCGAGGCGTAATTCTGTAGAGCCGACCCGACGGTCGGCTGCTGTTCGCGCGGCCGCCAGCCGAGCATGGGCTCGGCTCTACAGAAGGCATACATCCGCCGTGCCATCCTGATCGCTTGGGCCGTCACCGGCCCGTCGAACAGGAGTACCGCATGCTGCGCAGTCGCCCGTTCCTGATGTTCACCGGCCAGGCCGAGGCCGCCATGGCCCTGTACGCCGACGCCTTCGCCGATTTCCGCCTGCTGGCCCTGCAACATCACCCCGAAGGTGCCGGCGCCGGCGTGCCCGGCCAGGTGCGCCAGGCCATCTTCCTGCTGGGTGGCACCCACTACCTGTGCTTCGACAGCCTGGACGTGCACGACTTTACGTTCAGTCCGTCGATCTCGCTGTTCGTCGAATGCGCCGGCAGCGAGCAGTTCGAGCGCGCGGCGCGGGTGCTGGGCGAGGGCGGGCACTGGCTGATGCCGGTGGGGGACTACGATTTCAGCAACCGCTACGGCTGGGTACAGGACCGCTACGGCGTGTCGTGGCAGTTGAGCCTGGGGCAGATGCCGGACCCGTGAGGCACAACGAAAACGGCCCGCTTGCGCGGGCCGTTCCGTTTACCGATCCATCGGGAATTTACGCCTCGACTTCGTCGTCCTTGTAGGCATCGACCGGGATGCAGGCGCACATCACGTTCTTGTCGCCGTACACGTTGTCGACGCGGGCCACCGGCGGCCAGTACTTCTGCAGCTTCAGGCTGGGCAGCGGGAAGGCCGCCAGCTCACGCGGGTAGGCGTGGGTCCACTCGCTGGCGGTCACCGCCGTCGCGGTATGCGGGGCGTTCTTCAGCGGGTTGTCCTCGCGGTCCAGGCGGCCGTCCTCGATCGCGCGGATTTCCTCGCGGATCTGGATCATCGCGTCGATGAAGCGGTCCAGCTCGTGCAGCGATTCGCTCTCGGTCGGCTCGACCATCAGCGTGCCGGCCACCGGGAAGCTCAGGGTCGGGGCATGGAAGCCGAAGTCGATCAGGCGCTTGGCCACGTCTTCGGCGCCGATGCCGCTGGTCTTCTCCAGCGGGCGCACGTCGAGGATGCACTCGTGCGCCACCAGGCCGTTGCGGCCGGTGTACAGGGTCTTGAAGTGCGGGGCCAGGCGCTTGGCGATGTAGTTGGCGTTGAGCTGGGCCACCTGGGTGGCCTTGCGCAGGCCTTCGCTGCCCATCATGGCGATGTACATCCAGCTGATCGGCAGGATCGAGGCGCTGCCGAAGCTGGCCGCGCTGACCATGCCGACCGGGCCGTTGTCACCCAGCTTGCCCGGCAGGAACGGGGCCAGGTGTTCCTTCACCGCGCACGGGCCGACGCCCGGGCCGCCGCCGCCGTGCGGGATGCAGAAGGTCTTGTGCAGGTTCAGGTGGGAAACGTCCGAACCCCACTTGCCCGGCTTGGCCACGCCGACCAGGGCGTTCATGTTGGCGCCGTCGGTGTACACCTGGCCGCCATGCTGGTGGATGATCTCGCAGATCTCGACCACTTCTTCCTCGAACACGCCGTGCGTGGAGGGGTAGGTGATCATGATCGCGGCCAGGCGGTCGCTGTACTTCTCGGCGTTGATGCGGATGTCTTCGACATCGACGTTGCCGTTGGCATCGGTCTTGGTCACCACGACCTTCATGCCGCACATCTGCGCCGAGGCCGGGTTGGTGCCGTGCGCCGAATCCGGAATCAGGCAGATGTCGCGATGATCTTCGCCGCGCGAGCGGTGGTAGGCGCGGATCGCCAGCAGGCCGGCGTACTCGCCCTGCGCGCCGGAGTTCGGCTGCAGGCTGACCGCGTCGTAGCCGGTGCACTCCACCAGCATCGCTTCCAGCGAGTCGATCAGCTCCTTGTAGCCCAGCGCCTGGTCGGCCGGCACCAGCGGATGGATCTGCGAGAACTCCGGCCAGGTCACCGGGATCATCTCGGCGGTGGCGTTGAGCTTCATGGTGCACGAGCCCAGCGGGATCATCGTGCGGTCCATCGCCAGGTCCTTGTCGGCCAGCGAACGCAGGTAGCGCAGCAGTTCGTGCTCGCTATGGTGGGTGTTGAACACCGGGTGGGTCAGGAATTCCGACTGGCGCAGCAGGGCCGCCGGCAGTGCGTCGGCGGTGCTGGCATCCAGTGCGTCAACGTCGGCCTGCGCACCGAACACGGCGGCCAGGGCGACGATGTCGGCGCGGGTCGCGGTCTCGTCCAGGCTGATGCCGACCGAGTCGCTGTCGATCGCGCGCAGGTTGTAACCGGCGGCGCGGGCCTTGGCGTGGATCTCATCGGCATGCACGCCGGTGATGTGCAGGGTGTCGAAGAAATCGCCACCCACCTGCACGCCGGCATTGCGCAGCGATGCGGCCAGGATCGAGGCCAGGCGGTGGGTACGACGGGCGATGCGGGCCAGGCCTTCCGGGCCGTGGTAGACGGCGTACATCGAGGCCATCACCGCCAGCAGCACCTGCGCGGTGCAGATGTTGGAGGTGGCCTTCTCGCGGCGGATGTGCTGCTCGCGGGTCTGCAGGGTCAGGCGGTAGGCCGGCTTGCCTTCGGCATCGATGGAGACACCGATCAGGCGGCCGGGCATCGAGCGCTTGTAGGCATCACGGCAGGCCATGAACGCGGCGTGCGGGCCGCCGAAACCAAACGGCACGCCGAAACGCTGGCTGTTGCCGACCACGATGTCCGCGCCCCATTCGCCGGGGGCGGCCAGCAGGGTCAGGGCCAGCAGGTCGGTGGCCACGGCCACCAGGCCGCCGCGCGCGTGCACGGCATCCACCAGCGCCTTGTAGTCGCCGACCTGGCCGAAGGTGTCCGGGTACTGCAGCAGCAGGCCGAAGGCCTCCGCTTCCAGCGCTTCGGCCGGGGTGCCCACGCGCAGCACGATGCCCATGGGCTCGGCGCGGGTGCGCAGCAGTTCCAGCGTCTGCGGGTGCACGGCGTCGTGCACGAAGAAGGTGTCCGACTTCGACTTGGCCGAACGCTTGGCCAGGGTCATCGCTTCAGCGGCGGCGGTGGCTTCGTCCAGCAGCGAGGCGTTGGCGATTTCCATGCCGGTCAGGTCGGCACACAGGGTCTGGAAGTTGATCAGCGCTTCCATGCGGCCCTGCGAGATTTCCGCCTGGTACGGGGTGTAGGCGGTGTACCAGGCCGGGTTTTCCAGGATGTTGCGCAGGATCACGTTCGGCGTGTGGGTACCGTAGTAGCCCTGGCCGATGAAGCTGCGCAGCACGGTGTTCTTGTCGGCAATGGCACGGATCTTGGCCAGCGCCTGCACTTCGGTCATCGATTCCGGCAGTGCCAGCGGCGCGGGCGACTTGATCCTGGCCGGCACGATGGCATCGGTCATCGCATCCAGCGTGGCGTGGCCGAGGACATCGAGCATCTGCGCGACCTCGGCATCGTTGGGGCCGATGTGGCGCTCGACGAACGCGGAATGATGCTCAAGCTCACGCAGGGAGGGGGTGTTCTGGGACATGGCGAAGGATCCGTCAGGAAAGGGCACACGCACGGGCACAAGCCGCCGGCTGGCGGTCTGCGGGGCGCCCCTCTGTCCTTTTGCCTGAGAGTTTAAAAGCGCGGCTGGCCGCAGCTTCGTGCCCCTTCGGCGCCGGATCGAACCGGTCTCTCCAGAGTTCTGTTACGGGTGGTATCGGGCCTGAGCGATTACGGGCGTTGCGCCTTCGGCAGCGGTGTTCCGCTTCTCCCACCATGTTGCCCGTCGATTATAGCGGGTTGCCGCCGCTGAACACGGGCCCGGAACCGGGGCAGGGCGCCTGCGCGCCTGAATGGCCGATGGCCCGGCCATGCGTTTCGTGCAGTGGTCGATGGCATCGGCCGCAATCCGGGCCTATCATGGCCGGACTCTCGTATTCATCTGGCGCCGTCCCTGCTGCAGGGGATCGGCGCCCGCCGTGCGTGCCGCGCATGGCCCTGCCGGACGCTTTGCCGATGACCCCCGCTGTTGCCCCCTCCACCCGACGCATGGCCCTGCTGCTTGCCGGCCTGGCCATGTTCGGCCCGTTCTCGATCGACACCATCTTCCCGGCCTTCCCGCAGCTGGCCCAGCGCCTGGCGGTGGATGAGGTGGCGGTGCAGCAGACCATCAGCGTCTACCTGCTGTTCTACGCGTTGATGAGCCTGGCGCACGGACCGCTGTCCGATGCCTGGGGCCGCAAGCGGGTGATCCTCGGCGGCCTGGTGGTGTTCATCGGCGCCTCGGTCGGCTGCGCGCTGTCCACCGACCTGAGCACCCTGCTGGTGTTCCGCGCGCTGCAGGGCCTGTCGGCCGGCGTGGGCATGATCGTCGGCCGCGCGGTCATCCGCGATCTGTACCACGGCCACGATGCGCAGCGGCTGATGAGCCAGGTATCGATGCTGTTCGGCATCGCCCCGGCCATCGCGCCCATCATCGGCGGCTGGATCCTGCTCAGTGGCGCCGGCTGGCCGCTGATCTTCTGGTTCCTGGTGGCGTTCTCGCTGCTGCTGCTGGTGTGCACCGCCCGCTTCATGCCGGAGACCCACCCGGTGGAGGCACGCGTGCCGTTGTCGCCGCGCGTGCTGATGCGCGACTACGTACGCATCGGCTTCAACCCGCGCTTCCTGCGCCTGGCCCTGGCTGGCAGCGTCGGTTTCGGTGGCATCTTCCTGTACATCGCCTCGGCGCCGGTGTTCGTCATGCAGCACCTGCACCTGGGCGAAGGTGGTTTCGCCTGGTTGTTCATCCCCACCATCGGCGGCATGACCACCGGTTCGTTCCTGTCCGGGCGCATGGCCGGGCGCACCACGCCCACCCGCCAGGTCGCCATCGGTTTCACCCTGTGCGCGGTGTCGGTGCTGCTCAACGTCGGCTACGTGTCCCTGGCACCGCAGTTCGTGCTGCCGTGGGCGGTGCTGCCGATCTTCCTGGGCGGCATGGGCATGGCGCTGATCTTCCCGATCCTGGCGCTGGCGGTGCTGGACATGTACCCGCACCAGCGCGGCCTGGCCTCCTCGCTGCAGGCGTTCATCCAGCTGATGATCAGCACCGTGGTGGCCGGCGTGGTGTCGCCGCTGCTGAGTGGCAGCCCGCTGCACCTGGCCCTGGGACAGGCCGCCTTCTTCGCGGGCGGCTTCGTGTTCTGGTACTGGGAACACCGCCGTGAGCGCGCAGTGCAGGCAGTGGCCACCGGCCTTTGAGCACCGCGCAGGGGCAGGGCGGCGCAAGCGTCCCCCGGCCCCTTGCGGCGCTGCAGCGGCGGGCTAGGCTGGGTGTTCCAGCCAGCCACTGCACGGGTGCATGACGGCCAGCCGATCCGAAGCCGTCGCGAGGTACCCCCATGGCTGCGCAGCAGACCTACCGCCTGTTCGAGGTGGCGCTGAAGGAGCGCCGCGTCCTTTCCCCCTCCCTGCACCGCCTGGTGTTCACCGGCGCCGACGTGGCGCGGATGAAGACCGAGGGCCCGGACCAGCGGATCAAGGTGTTTTTTCCCTTGCCCGGCCAGGACGCCCCGGACGTGCCCAGCGGCGAGGACTGGTACGCCCGCTACCGCGCCCTGGCCGACGACCAGCGGCCGCCGATGCGCACCTACACCCTTCGCCAGCTGCGCGCCGCGCAGGGCGAGGTCGACGTCGATTTTGTCCTGCACGGTGAAACCGGGCCGGCCTCGCGCTGGGCCACGCATGCCCGGCCCGGTGACCGCGTGGTGCTGCTGGCTCCGGATGCCGATTGCGCCGAGAGCAGCGACGGTTGGGAATGGAAGCCGCCGGCCGGGGTCGGCCAGATGCTGCTGGTGGCTGACGAGACCGCGCTGCCGGCGGTGGCTGGCATCCTCGAGGAACTGGCCGCGCAGGTAGATCCGCCGCGCGTGCTGGCCCTGCTGGAAGTGGCGGGCGAGGGCGGTGCCATCGCCTTGAAGGCGCCGCCCACTGCCGAACTGATGTGGCTGCCGCGCGGCCAGGCCGCTTACGGCCAGGCGCTTGTGGAGGCCGTGCAGGCACGGTTGGCCGCCTCGTCGGCGGTTACCGGGGAAGCGCTGGACGAGATCGACGTGGACGCACAGATCCTGTGGGAGCAGTCCGACGCGGGCGTGGCCGGGCCGTTCTACGCCTGGGTGGCCGGCGAGGCCGGGGCCGTGATGGCGATCCGCCGCCACCTGGTCCGCGACTGCGGGCTGGACCGCCGTGCGCTGACGTTCATGGGCTACTGGCGGCAGGGCCGGGTGCTGGACTGAGCAGGCGGGGCCGGCGCCCGTGAAGCGGCGTCATGGCCGGGGTGCGTTATCCTTGCGCCCCCTCGTCGCGGTACCGCCCCATGTCCACCACCTCCAAGACCCGTCGCGACCAGCGCCGCCGCCAGGAAGAAAAGGCTGCCAACAAGGCCGCTGCCCAGGCCTCGCCGGTGGGCTCGCCTGTCGAGCCGCATGCCGAACTGCGCGATGCGCAGCGCACGCTGCTGGCTGGCGTCGTGCGCCGCGATGGCGAATGGGTGCTGGGCATGGATGGCCGCATCGCCGGCCACAGCGAGAGTGCCGCGCAGGTGCTCGCGCTGATCATGCAGGCCGGTGAACTGCACGAGCGCAAGGGCACGCCGGTACGCCTGGTCTATTCCGATGCGCTGCGCGATGCCGCGCAGGCCGAGGCCAAGGAGAAGGGCCAGACCTTCGAGGAATACAAGGCCGAGCTGGCCGCCGCAATGGCGGCGAAAAAGAACAACTGACCTGCAGTTGCGGTAGTGCCGGCCGCTGGCCGGCAACCCATTGCCGGCCAGCGGCCGGCACTACCAGAAAGGGGCGGATCCTTGCGGACCCGCCCCTTCTTTCATTTCGCCGCCGGTGCCGCGCTGGCCTGCCAGCCGCACATCTGGCCCTGGTTCTGCTGCTTCAGCCAGTCGTTGACCGGGCTGAAGTACTCGATCATCGGGCCGGCATCGAGCTTGTCGCTGCCGGTCAGCTCCTTCAGCGTGGCCTGCCACGGCTGGCTGGCGCCCTTGCTCAGCATCGCCCAGTACTTCTGCCCGGCTTCCTTGTTGCCGTAGAAGGTGCACTCATGCAGCGGGCCCTTGTAGCCGGCCGCATCGCACAGGCCCTTGTAGAACTGGAACTGCAGGATGCGCGCCAGGAAGTAGCGGGTGTACGGCGTGTTGCCCGGCACGTGGTACTTCGCGCCCGGATCGAAGAATTCCTCGCCGCGGGTGCTGGCCGGGGCCACGCCCTGGTACTTGGCCTTCAGGTCCCACCAGGCCTTGTTGTAGTTGTCCGGGGTGATCGAGCCATCGAACACGCCCCAGCGCCAGCGGTCGATCATCAGGCCGAACGGCAGGAACGACACGCCGGACAGGGCCATGCGCATCTGGTTGTTGATGACCGCCTCGCGGCTTTCGCTCGGCGCGTCCACCAGGCCGATCGAGCTCAGGTACTTGGGCGTCATCGCCAGCACGATGGTGTCGCCGATCGCTTCGTGGAAGCCATCGTTGGCACCGCCCTGGAACAGCGGCGGCAGCGGGTTGTAGGCCAGGTCGTAATAGATGTGGCCCAGCTCATGGTAGATGGTGGTGAAATTCTCTTCGTTCGGCTTGATGCACATCTTGGTGCGCACGTCGCCTTCCATGTTCATGTCCCAGGCACTGGCGTGGCAGACCACGTCGCGGTCATCGGGCTTGATGAACTGGGTGCGTTCCCAGTACGTCTGCGGCAGCGAGGGCATGCCCAGCGACACGTAGAAATCCTGCGCGCGCTCGGTCATCTGCTTGGCGGTGCGCAGTTCGGCCTCGCGCTGCGCCTTGTACTGCGCCGCCACGTTGGCATCCTTGCCGGCCTTGGCCAGCGCCGCGCTCAGGTTGGCCTGGTACTGCTTTTCCAGCGCTGCGGTGATGTCCAGGCTGCCGGCACCGGGGTACGGTTCCAGCTGGTCCCACAGGTTGGACCAGTCCTGCTGCCACATGTTGCCCAGCAGGTGCGCGGCGATCAGGCCGTTGCCCACTTCGGCCTTGTCCTTGCCATAGGTCTTGTCCAGCTTGCCGCGCGCGTAGCAGTGCAGCTGCTCGTACATCGGCTTGACCTGCTCCCACAGGCGGTCGGTTTCCGGCCCGATCTGCTCCGGCGGCATGTCATAACCGCTGCGCCACATCTGCCCGGCATCGGTGAAGCCCATGCCCTTGGCGCCTTCATTGACCAGGCTGACGAACTGCTGGTAGTCGCCGCGCATGCTCCTGGTGGTGCTGTGCCAGCCCTGCCAGGCGTCGAGCTGCGTGTCGTAGTCGCGGCTGCGCGCCAGCACCTGTTCCAGCTCGCCGAGCTGGCGGCAGGAGTTGGGATCGTTGGCATCGGTGCAGTACTTGCCCGCGCCGTAGCTGCCTTCCATGCGGGTGGCGATCTGGGTCAGCTGGGCCAGCTTGGCCGGATCACGCGGCGCCGGCATCGAGGACATCAGCTTCAGCAGGTGGATGGCGCGCTTGCTGTCCTCGCTCATCGGCTGGCCGTCGTACTTGCCGGCCTGCTCGATCCAGCTGTTGAGCTGGGTCAGCGAGCGCTCGTTGGCCTTGGCGGCGATGCGTTCGGAATCGCTGTTGATGTAGGTGGAGGACAGCCACTGTGCCGAGGTCATCTCCGGGTAGGCGGCCTTGAATTCGGCGTTGATGCGGGCGACGAACTGGTCGGCGGTCTCGCCGGCGGGCGCGCTGGCGGTGGCGGCCTCGGTGCCGGGCGAAGGTTCCTTCTTGCAGGCGACCAGGGCCAGCGTGGCGGCGGCGATTGCCGAGGCCAGCAGGAGATGGCGGTGAGTCACGGGCGGTCCTTGGGTGGTGAACGACGGCCGAAGGCTAGTGGGCGCGCGTGCCTACCGCAAGTGGGGAAAGTTGGTGGGGTCGGCAGGGCTGCGCCCTGCACCTGCAGAGGCCAAGGCAACGTCAACGTCAAAAGCGGGCTATCCGTGGGTTGGCCGGCGCCTGTTGGTGGGTGCCGACCGTTGGTCGGCACATCTGTCAGATATCGAATGAATTCATCCACGCATGGCGTGGATCTACCGTGCCGACCAACGGTCGGCACCCACCATCAGCAGCGGGAATCGGCACCCACCTGAGCAGAAAGCCGTTCCGACAGATCGCGGAAAACTGTCGAAGGCGGGGTGGGTCCGGTTGAGGGGGCGTGAGCCGCATGGATGCGGCGACCGAGCTTACATGGATGTACTTGCAGCGTCCCCCTCAACCGGACCCACCCCGCCAACCCACGGAATGCAGGCTTTTGACGTTGCTTCGGCTCTGGCTTGAAGCAGGTGCAGGGCTGCAAGCCCTGCCAGAACCCGCCCCCTCAGCTCTCGCAGCCGGCGAACAGGTCCCGGTCACGCTCGTACAGCGCCGTCTTCACCTGCATCAACCCCAGCACCGACGGGAACAGGTTGTCGTGGTCGGTGTACGCCGCCGAACGCTTGCGCACGCACTGCAGGTCGAGCCCGCGGCTGCTGGCAAAGCCCGGCGAGAACCACATCGTCATCGGCACGCGGGTCTGCTCGGCCGGCGCGATCGCGTAGGGCACGCCGTGCAGGAACAGGCCCTTCTCGCCCAGCGATTCACCATGGTCGGACAGGTAGATCATTGCCGTGTCGTAGTCCCGCAGGCCCTGCAGCGTGCCGATCGTCCTGCTCAGGAAGTGGTCGGTGTAGAGCACCGCGTTGTCGTAGCTGTTGGTGATTTCCTCGCGCGTGCAACGGCCGATGTCACGCGTGTCGCAGGTCGGCTTGAAGCGGGCGAAGGCGGCCGGGTAGCGCTCGAAGTACGCCGGGCCATGGTTGCCCAGCTGGTGCAGCACCACCACGCGGTCACCGGGCTTGGCGCGCACCTGCGTGGCCAGGTCCTGCAGCAGGATCTCGTCCATGCAGCGGCCATCGGCACACAGGCCCGGCGTGGTCGCGTCGGACAGTGACTGGAAGTCCAGGCCTTCGCACACGCCCTTGCAGCCGGACTGGTTGTCACGCCACAGCGGCGCGATGCCGGCGCGGTTCAGAACGTGCAACAGCGACTGGTGGGCGCGGATCTTCTTTTCGTCGTAGTCATGGCGTCCCCACGGCGAGAACAGGCACGGCAGCGAGACTTCGGTGCTGGTGCCGCACGAATGCATGTCCGGGAAGTTGATCACCGGTGCCTGTGCCAGTTCCGGGGTGGTGTTGCGGCCACCGTTGAGGCCCCAGTCCTGCGCACGCACGGTTTCGCCCATCACGATCACCAGCAGCCGCGGCTTGCTGGCCGGTGCGCGCGGGGTGGCCTTGGCATCGGTGCCGATCGGCAGTTTCGGCGCGCGCTGCACCGGGTTGTCGCCGCGCAGTGCGCGCGGCATGCCCAGCAGCACGTTGGCCGGGGTGGCCAGGTAGCGCACTTCGCGCTGGTTGCGCATCAGCGCCGAGACATCCTGGAACGAGATCAGCGCGCCACCCACGACAGTGACCGCCGCCACCAGCAGGAAGCCGGCGCGCCACAGCAGGGCGCGGCCCCAGCTGCGGCGGCGCAGCTCCACCCGCCACAGCAGCGCCATGGGCAGTACCGCCAGCAGCAGCACCGGCCACACCAGCGACACCGTCATCAGCTCGCGGCTTTCCTTCGGGTCGGTGGCCAGCACGTTGCGCAGCATGTCCGCATCCAGGTAGATGTGGTACTGGCTCATGTAGTGCGCGGCGAAGGCGGTCACCAGCAGCAGCACGCTGGTCACCACCTTGGCATTCCAGCGCCACACCAGGATGCCCAGCAGCACGCCATGCGCGCCCAACAGCAGCAGGAACAGCGACAGCGCGTAGCGCAGGCTGCCGGGATGGCTGGCCATGGCGCTGTGCCAGAACAGGCCGTTGCCGGCGACGGCGAAGAACAGGCTGGTCAGCACGATCAGCGCTTCGGTGGACAGCTGCGGGCGCCAGCGGCGAAGGCTGGCCAGCGCCGGCAGGCGGAACGAACGTTGGACCGATGCATTCATGCACGTGCCTCCTGGCGGGTCGGACGTTCCTGCGTGCGCCGGGCCAGCAGCCGCTCCGTGATCAGGAACAGGCCCAGCGACAGCAGCCAACACAGCAACGCCGTGGCAACGTCATGCGAAAGGAAGTGGGCGCCGCGCAGCTGCTGGCTGATGCCAAACACCAGGCCGCTGCCGAGGCCGATCCACAGCCCGGCCCAGCGCCAGGCCGGGCGCCAGAGCAGGGCGAAGAAGTACAGGCACAGCCAGGCGTAACCGGCGCTGGCATGGCCAGCCGGGAAACAGGCGCGCGCGGCCATGCCCTCGGGGCGGCTGGCCAGCAGGCCGATGAAAGGCTCGTGGCCGCCATAGCGCAGCAGGTCCCACGGGCAATCCATCGGCACCAGCGCCTTCAGCAGCGAGATCAGGCCGGTACCCAGCGCGATGGCCGCCACCACATAGAGCAGCGCCCAGCGCAGGGTGCGGTCACGGCCGCGGCGCCAGTGGTGGAAGCACAGCAGGATCGCGACCAGCGCTGCAGCGGTGCTCAGCCACTTGCCACCCTTGTGCACGACCGAACGGGTCAGCCAGGCATCCTGCAGCGCCCAATGGCCACCTTCCAGCCGGAACAGGTGATCGGCCACCCATTGGTCACCGCCGAAGCCCATCAACAGGGTGAACAGCGGAAGGCCGATGGCCACGGGCAGCAGCAGATGCGTCAGCGCGAACCGCGACGCGAGCCACGAAGGCGTGAAGGCAAAGGCCGGGACAAGGGGACGAGCGGGCATGCGGGAAGGGGCCATGACAGGAATCCGCGGCCATGCTCGTCACCTTCATGTCGGAGAAGGGTCGTACATCCGTTCGCGCCGGGTTAATGCGATCCCGGGGGGAGCCAGGGTTCAGTCTTCTTCTTCCGATGCACCGGCACGTTCGGCATGGCAACGGGCGTCCCACGCGCTGCCCGGCAGCAGTTGCCAGCGGTTCCGGTTGGCGATGCCGATGTCGACCACCTGGGCCGGATCGACGCAGGGGCTCATCGCCTTGTCCAGCACCAGCACCCAGCGCTTTTCCGGGGCCTCGGCCAGCCACGGGCCGGCATCGTGCCACTGCTCTGCCCAGGGGCGCTTGAAGCCGAACTCGCGCACCGGCCGGTCGGCCTGCAGCAGGTTCTGTTCGCGCCAGGCCACCAGGGCCAGTTCGGCATCGGGTCCGATCCGCTTGCCAACCCGGTTCATCAGCGACGAGGCGGAGGCGTAGGGGTCCAGCGTCGGCATCAGCACCAGCCCATAGAGCATCCACAGCATGCCGTGGGTGAGCAGGACCAGCACGGCCGCACGGCGCACGCGCAGCCACACCGCCAGCGTGGCCACGGCAATGGCGAACACCAGCAGGCCGTTGCCCAGCACCGGCAGCAGCGAATCGGGCATCGCCCGCCGTGCCAGCTGTGCCTGCGCCCAGTGGCTGTCGGTCATCATCATCACGCCCAGGGTGCCGGTGGCGAGCATCAGCAGCAGGCTGTAGCCGAACAGGTAGCGGCGCACGCACAGGCGGCGCAGCAGGCCCGGCAGCAGCGGGGCCACGGCCAGCGCCATCGCCGGCAGCATCGGCAGCACGTACACCTCGCGCTTGCCCGGGCTGGCGGTGAAGAACAGCAGCACCAGCAACGCCCAGCCCAGCAGCAGCCACTGCCGGCGGTCGGCACGGCGCAGGCGGCGCCACCACGGCCTGGCCAGCAGCGGCAGCAGCAGGCTGCCGGGCAGCCACAGCGTCAGGATCACCTGCAGGTAGTACCAGACCGGCTGGCGGTGGTGCCAGGCATTGGCGTAGCGCGTGCCGGTCTGCTTGAACAGCAGTTCGTGCGCGTAGGACTGCAGCGATGCGCTGGGCTCGTGCAGCAGCGCCCAGCCCAGCGGCGCCAGCCACACCGCCACGCCCAGCAGGAATGCCGGCACCACCCACAGCAGGGTGGCCGGGTGCGGGCCCGCCACGGCCTGCCCGCGGCGGCGCTGGTACAGCCACCAGCCGAACCACGGCAGCACCATCAGCAGCGGCAGGAAGCCCACGCCCTTGGTGACCGTACCCAGGCCGGCGGCGAAGCCGGCCAGCCACAGCGCCGGCAGGTTGCGGCGCTCAGCCAGATGGCGCAGCAGGCCCCACAGGGCCACGGTGGTCATTCCCACCAGCACCATGTCGATCTGTGCGCGCTTGGCCATCAGCCCGAACTGCAGCGTGCAGAACAGCGCGGCCATCGCGTACAGCGAATGCCGTGGCGACCACAGCCGTCGCGCCAGGTCCGAGACCAGCCACAGGCTCAGCAGGGCGGCCAACAGCGAGGGCAGCAGGAAGGACCAGTGCCAGCTGCCGACCACCTGGTGGGCCACCGCCTGCAGCCACATGAACACCGGCGGCTTTTCCGCGTAGAGCTCGCTGCCACGGTGCGGCAGCAGCCATTCCCCGCTTTCCACCATGGTGCGCGCGGCCAGCACGAAGCGCGGCTCGTCCGGCGGCTGCGGCTGGCGCATGCCGATGCCGGCGCCCAGCGAGGCGATCATGAGCAGCCACAACAGGGGCAGGAACCAGCGGCGGGACAGGGCTACGGGCACGGCGGGCTCCGGAAGCAAAACGGCCATTGTGGAAGGGCAGGCGTGGGAAAGGCGTCGGAGGTGGGCGCAGGGCGACCGCATTCCGACATGGGCAGCGCTACCATGGTACGAACTTCCGTGGACATTCCGTGCATGCGCCTGTTGGTGATCGAGGACAACCGCCAGTTGGTGGCCAACCTGTTCGACTATTTCGAGTCGCGCGGGCACGTGCTGGACGTGGCCCCCGATGGCATCACCGGCCTGCACCTGGCGGGCAGCCACCCTTACGACGCGGTCATCCTGGACTGGATGCTGCCACGCATGGAAGGGCCGGAAGTGCTGCGCCGCCTGCGCGCGGACCAGGGTTCGGAAGTGCCGGTGATCATGCTGACCGCCCGCGACGAGCTGCCGGACAAGATTGCCGGGTTCCGCGCCGGCGCCGATGACTACCTGACCAAGCCCTTCGCCCTGCCCGAGCTGGAAGTGCGGCTGGAGGCCCTGCTGACGCGCGCGCAGGGGCGCAACCCACGCAAGCGCCTGCAGGTGGCTGACCTGGTGCTGGACCTGGCCACCCTGGAGGCCCAGCGTGGCGGCCAGGCGCTGCACCTGTACCCGGCCTGCCGCAAGCTGCTGGAAGTGCTGATGCGCGCCAGCCCCGGCGCGGTCACCCGCCAGCAGCTGGAGTTCGCCCTGTGGGGCGACGAACCGCCGGATGGCGACCTGCTGCGTTCGCACGTCTATGAACTGCGCCGCAGCGTGGACGGCCCCTTCAACGACAAGCTGATCCACACCCTGCCGCGCGTGGGCTACCGGTTGGCGGCCAGCGGCAGTGCAGGCAATGGAAACGATGAAGAAGGCGCGTAAGCCGGGGCCGCTGTACCGGCGCGTGATCGGCTGGCTGCTGGGCTACCTGGCGCTGATCTCGCTGGCGGTGTTCAGCGTCGGCAACTACGTGCACGAGCACGCCGAGCATGCGGCTTGGCGCGCGCTGCTCAATTCCGAACTGGACAGCATCGTCGAGCACACCGAGCACGAGCCGCAGTACCACTGGCAGGATTCGGACACGCTCAGCCTCTACCGCTTCGACGAGACCAACATGCCGGCCACCCTGCGCGGCCTGCATCCGGGCCTGCACGACGGGGTGATGGTCGGCGAGCGCGAGACCGCGGTGATGGTGCGCGACACCGCATCGATGGGGCGCGTGGCGCTGGCGCTGGACATCTCCGACTTCCACGACCTGGAGCAGTTCGCCACGCGCTGGGTGATGCTGGCCGGCATCATCATGGTCTTCGTCACCGTGCTGATGGCGTCCTTCGGCATGGAACGGGTGGTGCGCCCGCTAAGCCTGCTGGCCCACCACATCGGTGCGCTGCGGCCCGGCGAGCAGGGCCAACGCATTGATGTCGACCCGCGCGGCAGCTCCGAACTGCATACGATCGCCGATGCGCTCAACGACTACCTCGACCGCAACGAGCAGTTCGTCGAGCGCGAGCGGGTGTTCATCAGTACGGCCAGCCACGAGCTGCGCACGCCCATCGCGGTGATGACCGGCGCGGCCGAACTGGCGCTGGAACAGCCGGGGCTGCCCGAGCGCGCACGCCAGCAGATGCAGCGCGTGCTGCGTACGGCGCAGGGCGTGGAGCAGCTGATCGAGCTGCTGCTGGTGCTGGCCCGTGATCCGGCCCGGCTGGCCGCGCGTGCCGAGCGCATCGCGCTGGAACAACTGCTGCCGGAGATCGTTGCCGACCATCGCCATCTGCTGGGGGACAAGGATTTGACCATCGGCATCCAGTCCGCGCCGGTGGACATCGTGGCCCCGCTGGCCGTGGTGCAGGCCGCGATCGGCAACCTGCTGCGCAACGCCATCGAGAACAGTGGCCGTGGCCATATCGAACTGCGCCTGAGCCCGCAGGCCGTGCTGACCCTGCAGGACCCGGGCCATGGCATGGCGCCGGAGGAAATCGCCGCCATCCACGCGCGCATGGCCCGTGGTGAGCGTGCCGACCGCGGCGGCATCGGCCTGGACCTGATCGCCCGCCTGTGCGAACACCTGGGCTGGACCCTGCACCTGCAACCGGTCGAGCCGCGCGGCACCCTGGTCACCCTCGATTTTGGTGCGTCGCGTCCGGGCTGACCGGTCGCCTTTCCCTCACCGGGCCTTCGGGCGCTCCACGTGCTGGTCGATCAGGATCACATTGCCATCAGGATCGGCCAGCTGCAGGTAGCCGGTGCCCTGGCCATCGGGATCGGTGCGTGCCGTCAGCGCGAGGCCCTGTGCATCCAGCGCATCCTGCAGTTCGCGCACATCCTGGAACTGGCCCAGTTCCTGCCGGTACTGGTCCCAGCCCGGGTTGAAGGTCAGCAGGTTGCCTTCGAACATGCCCTGGAACAGGCCGATCACGATGCCATCGTTGCGCAGCACCAGCCAGTTGCGTGCCGCATCACCGCCGCTCACCACGAAGCCCAGGGCTTCGTAGAACGCACGCGACGCCGCCAGATCCTTCACTGACAGGCTGACCGAGAAAGCACCCAGTTGCATGACAGGCTCCGATGGCGATGCGCCGTGGGGGATGGGGCAATTCTGGGCACGACGTCGTGCTGCGGCAAGCAGCGCAGCATGACCCGGCGTGAAGGCGATGTTAATCTCGGGCAACGCCGCATCCTGCGGCGTTTTTTTTCCGCTCTTTCGATCGACAGAGGATCCCATGCCGACCGAACCCGCTACTGCCCTGATCAGCAACGACATCGTGGGCCTCGGCCTGATTGCCGCCACCCTTGCCCTGATCTTCTGGGCCGCCAGCGGCCCGACCCCCCTGCTGAAGAAGATCTTCGCCTGGGTGCCGGCCCTGCTGCTGTGCTACTTCATTCCCGCCATCTACAACACTGCCGGTGTCATCGACGGCCACAACACCGCGCTGTACAACCCGGTGGCGCGCGACGTGCTGCTGCCGGCGGCGCTGGTCCTGCTGACGCTGTCGATCGACCTGAAGGGCATCGCCAAGCTTGGCCCCAAGCTGCTGGTCGTGTTCTGCGCCGGTACCGCCGGCATCATGCTGGGCGCCATCGTCTCCTTCCAGGTGATGAAGCTGATCCACCCGGAAACGGTGGCCGGCGACACCTGGGCAGGCATGGCTGCGCTGGCCGGCAGCTGGATCGGCGGCGGCGCCAACATGGTGGCCATGCGCGAGGTGTTTGGCACCGATGCCACCACCTTCGGCCAGTTCGCAGTGGTCGACGTGGCCTGTGCCAGCCTGTGGATGGCGATCCTGCTGTTCCTGGCCAACCGCGCGCAGCAGATCGATACGCGCAATGGCGCCGACACCCGCGCCATCGACGAGATGAAGGCGCGCATCAGTGCCTATGACGCGCAGAACGCCCGCATTCCCAGCATGACCGACCTGATGATCATCGTCGGGGTGGCGCTCGGGGGTGTCGGCCTGGCGCATGCCATCGCCGCGCCGCTGGCGGGCTGGTTCAAGGCCAACATCAGCTGGGCCAGCCAGTTCAGCCTGGACAGCCAGTTCGTCTGGGTCATCCTGTTGTCCACGGCGATGGGCCTGGGCCTGAGCTTCACCCGCGCGCGCCGGCTGGAAGCGGCCGGTGCCTCGCGACTGGGCACCGTGTTCCTGTATTTCCTGATCGCCTGCATCGGCATGCAGATGAACCTGCTGTCGCTCCTGGACCGGCCGTGGCTGTTCCTGCTCGGCGCCATCTGGATGGCGACCCACGTGCTGGTGCTGTGGATCGTGGCCAAACTGCTGCGTGCGCCGCTGTTCTTCTTCGCTATCGGGTCGCAGGGCAACATCGGTGCGGCGGCGTCGGCACCGGTGGTGGCGGCGGCATTCCATCCCTCGCTGGCGCCGGTGGGCGTGCTGCTGGGCACGGTGGGGTACGCCACCGGTACCGGCCTGGCCTACGTCACCGGTCTGATCCTGAAGTGGATGGCCAACGGCTGATCTCGTGTTGCCGGGCATGACGCATCCGGCGCCTACCACTGCCGGAACTGTGCGGCCGATAACGGATTATCGGCCGCAGGGCACGTAGCGTGGCGGCATGCGTCGCGTGGGGAAGCAGGGGGCTCGCGGCGCAGCCTCCGCTGGCGGCTGCCAGCCTTCCCGACAGGTGGGTTCATGACGAATCAATGGATGTTTCGTGCGTCGGCGCTGCTGGCGCTGATGCTGGGTAGTGCTTCGGCGCTGGCGCAGGCACCCCTGCAGGCGCGGCCTGCCGATGTGCAGGCGATCACCGATGCGAGTGCGCGCGACGTCGCCGCGCTCATCGCACAACCGGGCTTTGCCGACGCCGCGCGGTCGGCCCTGCGTGCGGCACCGGAACGTGGCGTCGCCCTGCAGCAGGTGGTGGCGCGTTTCGATCCGCAGGCGCGGACGTTGGCCAGCAGCAGCGTGGCCCGGCAGGATGGCCAGCTGCGGTTGCGCAAGGGCCTGCCGGAGCAGGGGCCTGCGCTGCTGCAACTGCGCGCCTATGTGCCCGAAGGCGCATCACTGGATGCCATCGCGCCGCACCAGCTGTGGGTGGCCAGCCTGCCACGCGGCAATGACCGCGACTGGACCACGCTGACCGCCTATGACGCACAGGGCCGCGCGCACCTGCTGGATGCGAAGCAGGCGCCGGACTTCCCCGTGCTGATCGTCGATGTCGATACCCGCCGCTCGGTGGCCGAGGGCATGGCCCTGGTCAACGCCGGCCTGCGCGAACGCGGCCTGCAGTCCCCCGAGCGCATCAGCATCGCTGCCAATGGCGCCAGCGCGTCGTTGGACATCACCCGGTTGGATCGCATCCGCCTGGCCGATGACCAGGAGCCGTGGGCACTGGGTGCGGCGGAAGTGTTCGCCGTCGTTTCCGGCTTGCAGGTCGACAAGACCGAGCCGGAAATGGTCACCGTCGACATGCCGTACCTGGACTATGACAACACCGATTACACCCCGCAGCAGGCGCTGGTGATCTGGGGCAACTACCGTTTCAACGCCGCCAACGTGCAGCTGTTCGAGGATGACGGCGATACCAATTACCAGGAACTGCTGGTGGCGTTGACCACCGGGGTGAAGACCGCGCTGGGTGTGTTCGCGCCGGAGTACGCGGTCATCGCCGACATCGCCGGTGCCATCCTCAATGCCATGCCGTCGTCCTGGTTCGCCAACGATATCGACTACCTGGACAGCTTCTACCTGCTGCAGCGCGGGCAGGCCTACACCGATCGCATGGGGGCAGCCAACAACGCCAAGGTCACGCTCACCCCCATCACCCTGGTGGAGTAGGCCGGCAGGGCTTGCAGCCCTGCACCTGCTCAATGCAACGGCAAAGGCCAAATCAAGATCAAAAGCGGCATTCCGTGGGTTGGCGAGGTGGGTCCGGTTGCGGGGGACGCCGTAAATCCGTCCATGGAGGCTCGGTCGCGCCATCCATGGCGCTCACGCCCCCGCAACCGGACCCACCCCGCCTTCGACAGTTTCCTGCGAGCTGTTGGAACCTGCTGCTGTTGGTGGGTGCCGACCGTTGGTCGGCACATGTGTCAGATATCGATAAACAAAATGGGGTCAGATCCGTTTCCTTCGGGAAACGGATCTGACCCCGCATGTGTCTCGCCGTCACCGGCAATCTGTCGAAGGTGGGGCGGTGTCGGATTGCGGGGTGTCCGCCGCATGGATGCGGCGGCCAAGCCTACAGGGACGTACTTGCGGCGTCCCCGCAATCCGACACCGCCCCGCCAACCAAACAGAAACCCAGAGCCGACGCTTTAGCAGTTGCAGTTGCACCTGCTGTTGAATCGGCGGGCGCCGGGCTGCAAGCCCGGCACCCACCCAAAAAGCTCAACAGCAGCGACCGCCGTTGCGACCGCCATACCGCGCTTCCTGCCGCTCACGGAAGAACGTCTTGTAGTCCATCGGCTCCTGGTCCGGATGCTTCTCCAGCATGTGCCGGACGTAGTTGTCGTAATCAGGAATCCCACAGCACAGGCGAGCGGTCTGCACCAGGCGCCGCCAGATGCGGCGGTGCGCCTGGTACTGGCCGACGGGAACGAGTTGCGTGCTCATTACAGATCCACCATTTCGTGCGGCTTCAGTGCCACGTACGGGGTCTCGCGGTCACTGCGCTGCGGATTGCGGCGCGCCGCCAGGATGGTCTTGATCGAATACACCAGCACCGCACCCACCACCAGCAGGAACAGCGAGGTCAGGCCCGTGTTGACGTAGGCATTGACCACGATCTGCTGCATCTGCGCCACCGACTTGGCCGGCGCGGTAATGGTGTCGCTGGCGATGGCCGCCTGGTACTTGTGCGCCTGCGCCAGGAAGCCCTGTGCCGGGTTGCTGTCGAAGATCTTGATGAAGCCCGCGTAGGTGGTGCAGATCAGCAGCCACACCGCCGGCAGCGCGGTCACCCACGCATAGCGGTCACGCTTCATCTTGAACAGCACCACCGTGCCCAGCATCAGCGCGATACCGGCCAGCATCTGGTTGGAGATACCGAACAGCGGCCACAGCGTCTGGATGCCGCCGAACGGGTCGACCACACCGGTGTAGAGCAGGTAGCCCCACAGCGCCACGCAGCCGGCGGTGCCGATGATGTTGGCCGTCCACGATTCGGTCTTCTTCAGCGCCGGGATGAAGTTGCCCAGCAGGTCCTGCAGCATGAAGCGACCGGCACGGGTACCGGCATCGACTGCGGTCAGGATGAACAGCGCTTCGAACAGGATCGCGAAGTGGTACCAGAACGCCATCATCGCGTCGCTGCTGCTGGGGATCGCCTCGTGCAGGATCTGCGCGATACCAACCGCCAGCGTGGGGGCGCCACCGGCGCGATGCAGGATCGTCGGTTCACCGATGGCCGCCGCCGTCGCGGTCAGCTGTTCCGGGCTGATGGTGAAGCCCCAGGTGTTGGTGATGAAGTGCGCCGCCGAGGCCGCATCGGCACCGATCACGGCCGCCGGGCTGTTCATTGCGAAGTAGATGCCCGGATCGATGATCGAGGCCGCCACCAGCGCCATCACTGCCACGAACGATTCCATCAGCATGCCGCCGTAGCCGATGTAGCGCATGTGCGCTTCATTGGCGAGCAGCTTGGGCGTGGTGCCGGAGGAGATCAGTGCGTGGAAGCCGGACACCGCGCCGCAGGCAATGGTGATGAACAGGAACGGGAACATGCCGCCCTTCCACACCGGGCCGTCGCCACTGGCGGCGAACTGGGTCAGGGCCGGCATCTTCAGTTCCGGCATGACCACCAGGATGCCGATCGCCAGGGCGATGATCGTGCCGATCTTCAGGAAGGTGGACAGGTAGTCGCGCGGGGCCAGCAGCAGCCACACCGGCAGCACCGAGGCGACGAAACCATAGCCGATCAGCATCCAGGTGATCTGGGTACCGGTGAAGGTGAAGGCCGGGCCCCAGGTCGGGTCCGCCGCCACCTTGCCGCCGAACCAGATCGCGGCCAGCAGCAGGATCAGGCCGACCACCGAGATCTCGCCGATCTTGCCGGGGCGGATGTAGCGCATGTACACGCCCATCAGGATCGCGATGGGCATCGTCGCGATCACCGTGAACATGCCCCAGGGGCTTTCGGCCAGTGCCTTGACCACCACCATCGCCAGCACCGCCAGGATGATGATCATGATCAGGAAGGCGCCGAACAGCGCGATGGTGCCGGGCACCTGGCCCATTTCCTCACGCACCAGGTCGCCCAGCGAACGGCCGTTGCGGCGGCTGGACAGGAACAGGACCACGAAGTCCTGCACCGCGCCGGCCAGCACCACGCCCACCACCAGCCACAGCAGGCCGGGCAGGTAGCCCATCTGCGCGGCCAGCACCGGGCCGACCAGCGGGCCAGCGCCGGCGATGGCGGCGAAGTGGTGGCCGAACAGCACGTGCTTGTTGGTCGGGACGTAGTCCAGGCCATCGTTGTTGATCACCGCCGGGGTGGCCCGGGTCGGATCGAGCTGCATCACCTTGTCGGCGATGAACAGGCTGTAGAAGCGGTAGGCCACCAGGTACAGCGATACCGCGGCGACCACGATCCACAATGCGTTGATGTGCTCGCCGCGGCGCAGGGCCACGGTGCCCAGACAGAATGCCCCAAGCAGGGCGAGGGCCGCCCAGCCTATTTTGGAAAACCCTTTCATGAGGTGCTCTCTCCCGGAAAGATGTTCAAAGAGTCCCGCGTGACCTGTGCACGGTCAATGTGTGCGGCACTTTTCTGCGGTAGTACTTTGGTCGAACACAACGCAGGCGCCGCCGCGCGGCGGACATGACGCCCGGCGAACACCAGTGGTGGAACAATCGGTTGCGGTGCCGCCCATTGGCGTTGCGGCGTGCGGCGTCCATCTTCATCGGCATCCATCCAACAGGAGTCGCCATGAGCCTTCCCGAGCCGGTGCGCGTGCAGCGCACCATCCGTGGCATGCCCACCTCCGACGGTGCCGGCGTGCGCCTGACCCGCGTCATCGGCGGCCCGTCGCTGCCCGACCTCGATCCGTTCCTGCTGCTGGATGAATTCGGCACCGATCGTGCCGAGGACTACATCGCCGGCTTCCCGGAACACCCGCACCGTGGCTTCGAGACCGTCACCTACATGCTCGACGGGCGCATGCGCCACCGCGACAACCACGGCAACGAAGGCCTGCTGACCCCGGGCAGCGTGCAGTGGATGACCGCTGGCCGCGGCCTGGTCCATTCGGAAATGCCGGAGCAGGAAAGCGGGCAGATGCGCGGTTTCCAGCTGTGGGTCAACCTGCCGGCGCGCGACAAGATGACCGACCCCAAGTACCAGGAATTCGCGCCCGAGCGCATTCCGGTGGTGCAGCCGGCGGCGGGCGTGGAGGTGAAGGTGATCGCCGGTACCGTCGATGGCACGGCCGGCCCGATCGCCCAGCCGGCCACCGATCCGGTGTACCTGGACATCCGCCTGGAAGCCGACCGCGCCTGGACCTACACGCTGCCGGAAGGGCACAACGCCTTCGCTTATGTTTTCGAGGGCGGGGTGACGGTGGGCGAACAGGACGCCGCGCGTGACGTGGCGCGCCAGGAACTGGCGGTGCTGGGCGGCGGCGAGCAGCTGCACCTGTCGGCCGGAAGCGAAGGCGCACGGCTGATCCTGGTGGCGGGTCGCCCGCTGCGCGAGCCGGTCATGCGCCACGGCCCGTTCGTGATGAACACCCGGCAGGAGCTGATGCAGGCCTTCGTGGATTTCCAGGAAGGCCGCTTCTGAGGTAGTGCCGGCCGCTGGCCGGCAACCGCCTGCGATGGCGGCAGACGAGCGTGCCGGCCAGCGGCCGGCACTACCGATCGATCGGGTTGAAGTGCGGGGATGCTGCCAGGCAGTCATCCTCGCAACCCCTCAGCGACCGTCGGCCACGGCCGACGGGGTCAGGCTCATGCCCTGCGCCAGCTGCTGCAGGCTGCTTAGTTCCTGGCTGCTGTCCGGGTACAGCGCGATCTGCGCATAGCGTCCCTTGTCCAGCTTGACCACGCTGATGCGCCGTTCTGCATAGCCGGGCGGCTGCTGGCCGCCCAGGTCGGGCTGGTACCAGTACATCGATTCACCGCCGAAGCTGCCTTTTTCCTGGCGCAGCGAGCGGCTGAGTGGAATGCCCGGGTCGCGCTGGCTGAGCATCAGGCTCAGCACTTCGCGGCCTTCGGCGGTGGCCGCACGGCACACCACGAAATCGGGCTGTGCCTGCTGCTGCCATTGCAGGCCACTGCTGGCGGGCAGCGACGGGCACTCGACCGGAGCCTGTGCGGCGGCATGGGCCGCGACGAACAGCAGGCTCGACAACACAACAGGCACGAACTTCATGCATCCCCCAAGGTGGCGTGTCGCAAGGCTTCACCGGCGCGCCGGTGGCGGTGGCATCCCATCCCCGGATGCCGTGGCCGTCCGCATGTGTACGGACGGTCATTCCGACCTTAACGGAACGTGAGCGATCGCACAAATTGCGGTTACAACCGTAACCATCACGCGGGGTAGAGTCGAGCTTGCTCGACTGCCGTCAACCGCGCTGCGGTCGACATCAGTACTGCGGCAGCGGAATGAATTCCTTGTCGTCGCCGGGGATGGTGCCGAAGCGCCCGGCTTCCCAATCGTGCTTGGCCTGTTCGATGCGTTCCTTGGAGCTGGACACGAAGTTCCACCACAGGTGGCGCGGGCCATCGAGCGGTTCGCCACCGAACAGCATCGCCTTCACCGGTGTCTTCGCACGCAGGCGGCCAACGGCGCCGGCCTCGGGGATGACCAGGTGCTGGGCCGGAATATCCACGCCATCCAGCTGCGCCTGGCCTTCGAGGATGTACAGCGCGCGTTCGCGATGGCCGTTGTCGATGTCGATCTCCGCATCCGGGTCGAGATCGATGGCCACGTTGAGCGTATCGGCGAAGACCTTCACCGGTGATTCCTCACCGTAGGCACGGCCGGCGATGACGCGCAGCCACGCGCCGTTGCGGCGCTGCTCGGGCAGGGTGGCGGCGGCATGGTGGTAGAACGCCGGTTCGACTTCCTCGTGCGACTTCGGCAGCGCGACCCAGGTCTGCATGCCGTGGATCGGGTTGTCGTGGCTGCGGTCCGGTGGCGGGGTGCGCTCGGAGTGGGCGATGCCGCGGCCGGCGGTCATCCAGTTCACGTCGCCGGGGCGGATGACCTGGTCCGAGCCCAGCGTATCGCGGTGGCCGATGGCGCCGGACCACAGGTAGGTGACGGTGGCCAGGCCGATATGCGGGTGCGGGCGCACGTCGATGGCGGTGCCGGGGTGCATGATGGCCGGGCCCATCTGGTCGACGAACACGAACGAGCCGATGCTGCGGGCCTGCAGGGTGGGCACTGCGCGGCGCACTTCCAGGCCGCCGATGTCGTGGACGCGCGGGGCGATGATGGTGGTCATGCGGGCGTTCTCGCTGGCAGGGATCAAGGGTGCCAGCATGGCATGCGGTCGTGATGGGTACATGCCCCATGCGGGTAACAGCCTGTTCCGTAGAGTCGAGCTTGCTCGACTGGGTTCCAGCCAACGGTGCAGCCCCTCGTGGCTGGGCTGGACGGTTCGTATCTCGTGGTGGGCCGGGCGGGTGGGCTGCGCAGGGGACGCTGCAAGTACGTCCATGTAAGCTCGGTCGCCGCATCCATGCGGCTCACGCCCCTGCGCAACCCACCCGCCCGGCCCCCGACAGTTTCCGGGCGCGTCAGCCACGGAAAAGAAAAAAGAAAATCAAAATCAAACGCCGGTCGCTTCGCTCGCATCCACGCATGGCGTGGATCTACTGCCGGACGCCGTTCCAGTAGATCCACGCCATGCGTGGATGAGTTCATTCGATATCTGACAGATGTGCCGACCAACGGTCGGCACCCACCACCAAGCCCATACCGCCCCGCCCAACAAACAGAAAAGCCAGAGCCGGCTGTTGCTCCGGCTCTGGCTTTTGCTCTGGATTTTGATCCAGCGGGTGCCGGGCCGCAGGCCCGGCCGACACACTCACACCACCGGTTCGCGCAGGACGGGGTTGTCCCAGCCCGGGCGCGGGGCGAAACGGTCGCCGTGGCGCTGCTGCAGCGCCTTCAGCCGCTCGACGATCGCATCGGCGCCCACCGCACGGATGTGCTGGATCGGACCCCCGCGGAACGGGGCAAACCCCGTACCGAAGATGACGCCCGCATCCAGCAGGTCCGCATCGGCCACCACGCCTTCGTGCAGGCAGGCTACCGCTTCGTTCAGCAGCGGCAGGATCAGGCGGTCTTCCAGGTCCGCCGGGGCCTGGTAGTCGCGGGCCACGTCCGGCTTCTTCGCCCGGCCGTTCTCCCAGGTGTAGATGCCTTGGCCATCCTTCTTGCCGCGCTTGGCCGGGTCCACCGTCGCCAGTGCCTCGGGCACCTGCAGGCCCAGGAACGGCGCCAGCTCCTTGCCCACGCCGGCGGCCACGTCCAGGCCCACCGTATCGATCAGCTCGATCGGGCCCATCGGCATGCCGAACTTCACCGCGGCCTTGTCGATCACCGGGCCCGGAATGCCTTCGGCATACGCGGTGGCCGCTTCCAGCATGTACGGGAACAGCACGCGGTTGACCAGGAAGCCCGGGCTGCCGGCCACCGGCACCGGGAACTTGCCCAGCGCCTTGCAGAACGCGGCCAGGCGACGCTCGGTTTCCGGCGCCATGCCGTCGTGGTGGATGATTTCCACCAGCGGCATCTGCGCCACCGGGTTGAAGTAGTGCAGGCCGGCAAACTGCGCCGGGCGCTGGATGTGGTCGCGCAGTTCCACCAGCGGAATCGAGGAGGTGTTGGTGGTCAGCAGCGCGTCCAGCTTCATCTTCGGTTCCAGCGTCTGGTACAGCGCACGCTTGGCCTCCGGGTTCTCGATGATCGCCTCGATGACCAGATCAGCCTCGGCCACGCCGTTGCCCTCCAGGTCGGCACGCAGGCGCGCGGCCACCGCCGGGCGCTTGCTCTCATCGCGCACCTTCTTGGCGAACAGCGCCTGCGCGCGTTCCATGGCCGGGTCGATGAAGCGCTGCTCGCGGTCCTGCAGGGTCACCTCGAAGCCCTTGTAGGCGGCCCAGGCGGCAATGTCGCCACCCATCACGCCGGCGCCGACCACGTGCACGTGGCGGATGCCGGCATCACCGCTGCCCAGGGCCTTCAGGCGCTCGGTCAGGAAGAAGATGCGGATCAGGTTGCGCGCGGTCGGCGTGCTGGCCAGCTTCACCACCGCGCGGCGCTCGGCGTCCAGGCGCGCCTGCACCGGCTTGCCGGCAGTGCGCTGCCAGGTGCTGATCAGCGCGTACGGCGCCGGGTACTGGTCCTTCTTGGCCTTGCGGGCGACCTGCTTGACCATCTGCGGGGCCAGCAGCTTGCGTGCCAGCCAGGTGTTGGTGGCCCAGGCGGTGGCGCGCTGCTTGAACGGGCGGGTGGTGCCGGACAGGGCCAGGGCCACGGCGGTATCGAGTACCACTGCCGGTGCCACCACCTTGTCCACCAGGCCGATGCCACGGGCGGCGGAGGCCGACAGGGTGCGGCCGGTCAGCATCATGTCCATCGCCGCCGGGGCGCCCACCAGCTGCGGCAGGCGCGCGCTGCCACCCCAGCCCGGGAAGATGCCCAGCTGGGTCTCTGGCAGGCCGATGCGGGTGCTGCTGTCATTGGAGGCCACGCGGTAGCGGCAGGCCAGCGCCAGCTCGGTGCCGCCGCCCAGGCAGTGGCCGTGGATGGCCGCCACGGTGGGGCAGGGCAGCTCGGCCAGCTTCTGGTAGGTGGACTGGCCACGGCGGATGGCATCGTTCACGGTGCCGCGCCGGTCGAACTCCTGGAACTCCTTCAGGTCCGCCCCGGCGATGAAGCCGGCCTTCTTCAGCGACTGGATGACCACGCCCTTGGGCGGGTCCAGGGCGATGCGCTCGAGCAGGTCGCCCAGCTCCAGCAGCACGTCCTGCGACATTGCGTTGACACTGCTGTCCTGACGATCCAGTGACAGCACGACCACGCCGTCATCGCGGATCTCGGGGTGCCAGTGGCTGAAGCGGAGACCATCGAAGCCTGAGAGCATGGACGTTCCATCCGGTTGTGTATGGAGAAGCGGCTATGATCCAGAGGTTGTTTCCCCCGCGTCAAATCCCTATAGCTGGGGGTGGCGACCCCGGATCCATGGCCCCGGACCGGGACGCTAGCGGAACGGTGGTTAAAAGCTGGTGCGGCGCCAGGTGATCGGCGACTGAACTTTTCCCGGGATTGGCAGTCTCATTGCCCGACGTCGGTTGGGCTGACAGGAGTGCGGCCCCTCATGGCCGATGTTGAAACACCACAGGAGCTGGATCTGGAACTGGTCCGGCGCGTGCAGCGCGGCGAGAGCGCGGCCTTCGATGTCCTGGTACGCAAGTACCAGCACCGGGTCGTCGGTCTGGTCGGTCGCTACATCGCCGACTGGAGCGAATGTCAGGACGTCGCCCAGGACACTTTCATCCGCGCCTACCGCGCGATCGGAAGTTTCCGTGGCGATGCCCAGTTCTCCACCTGGTTGCATCGGATCGCCGTGAACACCGCCAAAAACTACCTGGCTTCACACAATCGACGCCCGCCGACCGATGACATCGACGTCGGCGACGCCGAGCAGTTCGATACCGGAACACGCCTGCGCGACACCGACACGCCCGAACGCGAGTTGATGCGCCAGGAGCTGGAACAGACGGTGATGAAGGCCGTCAACGCGCTGCCGGAAGAACTCCGGTCGGCGATCACCCTGCGCGAGGTGGAAGGCCTGAGTTACGAGGAAATCGCGCAGAAGATGGGGTGCCCGATCGGCACCGTGCGGTCCCGGATCTTCCGGGCGCGCGAGGCGATCGACACCGAACTCCGGCCGCTGCTGGACATCGGCAGCGCCACCCGTGAGAAGAGCCGCGTATGACCCACAGTCCCCTGAACGAATCGCAGAACCACCAATCCCCCGCCGGCCAGCGCCTGGACCAGCGCCACCGCGAACAGCTGTCGGCCCTGGTCGATGGCGAGCTCGGTGCCGATGAGGCGCGCTTCCTGCTGCGCCGCATGGAACACGATCCGGAACTGTCCGGCAGCCAGGAACGCTGGCAGCTGCTCGGCGACGTGATGCGTGGCCAGGCGTCGCTGCTGGCCCCGGCCGGTTTCAGCGCCGCCGTGGCCGCCGCCATCGCCGCCGAACCGGCACCGCAGGCCGAGCCGCGCCGCCAGGTGCGCCGCACCGGTTGGCGTGCCTGGGGCGGTGGTGCCGCATTGGCCGCCTCGGTGGCCGCCGTGGCCCTGTTCATGGGCGGCGAGAAGCTGAAGGATGCCGGCCCTGGCGAGCCCCTGCCGCCGCAGGTGGTGGCCAGCCAGGCAGAACTGGCGCCTGCGCCCGACCAGGCCGCGGTGACCGAAGCCTCGGCCGACGCCGCTGCGATGGCTGTGGCCG